>JAGDDC010000016.1 GCA_017958245.1 Lachnospiraceae bacterium | reverse complement strand
GGGTTCAAAACGCTTCTGTTTTGGACCCCTAACCCCGTCCCCAAGGGGCCATGTTGGGCCATGTTGGACCTCTAACCCCGTCCCCAAGGGACCATGCCAAATGCTTTTTGCACCACGCGCTCAGCCGCGTGCCCGTCGTCGAGCGCGCAATACCTGCGCCTGAATGCTTCGTACCTTGCGGCGTACTTTTCTCTCACGCCCGCGAGGTCTTCCAGCGCCTCCCTGACCCGTCTGCTGTCTGTGAGCATCGGGCCGGGGCATTGCTCCTCCATGTCGAAGTAGAAGCCTCTCAGCGTATCCCGATAGCGCTCCAGGTCGTAGACATAGAAAAGTATCGGCCTGTCGAGGATCGCATAGTCAAAGAAGACCGACGAATAGTCCGTGATCAGCACGTCCGAGGCAAGGTACAGCTCTGTGATGTCGTTGTAGCGCGAGACATCCTTTACGAACTCCCGGTCCTCGTCCCCGATCTGCAGGTTGTCCGCTATATAATAATGTGTCCTCAGCAGGAAGATATACCTGTCCTTTAGCTGCCTCATGATCTCTATGTCGAGCGGCAGGTCGAATTTGTATCTCCCGCCCTCATAGAAACTGTCATCGCGCCAGGTCGGCGCATACAGCACGACCTGCCTGCCATCGTCTATGCCAAGTTCGCGCCTGATCCGCTCCCTCCGCTCGTCCCTGTCCGGAGCAAGGAGCATGTCGTTGCGCGGATATCCCTCCTCGATGATCTTCTCCCTCGGGAAGAGGAAGGCGCTCATAAAAGCCTCCGTAGCGAAAGGACTCGGCGAGACAAGCCAATCCCACACCCGGGACTGCTTGTAGAAAACCTGCTTGTAATCGGGGCTCGCTCCGTGGACCTCGTCCATATCAAAGACGAGCTTCTTGAGCGGCGTCCCGTGCCAGGTCTCAAGGAAGACGACTCCCTCCTTCTTGACGTACCAGTCGGGCTGGCGCATGTTAGTGATCCACGCTCCGCACCTCGCGACGCAGTAGAAGTACCTGAAGGACATCGGCTTTACTTCCTTGTGCTTCCCGGGGATCTTCGCGCCTTTGTTGTCTATCGCCCAGACGTAGGTCCTCTCAGGCATCGCAGAGCTCATATATTCGTAGATCGCTCTCGGAGAATCCCCGTAACTCTTGCCGAAGAAGCTCTCAAAGAGCGTGAGCTCCTTCTTCACGGAAAGCCTTGAAAAAAGCAGTTTGCTTATGTTGAACTTCCATTGGAGCGCGGAGCCAAAGATCCCCTTCTTCTTCGACATCTTCCTTGCAAATGATGCTCTTCTGCGAACAGCCCCAAGCCTCCCCTTCGCAAGCAGTGTGAGCATCCTCTCCAGCTTTTTTGCGGGATATTTCATATCCCCGATTGCCCTGCGTCTGTCTTCCTGAGGGATCGCAGCGATCATGCGGGACACATGCATCAGATCACTGTCTTTCATGCTCCCGATCGTGTTCTTTTTATCATAGATCAGACTGCATGTCTCTTCGCAAATGTGCTTCGTGATATATGCTCTCGCCCGGGGAGAGTATGCGCACTCCTCCGCGGGCTGTTTGCCCTCCGCGTATCCCGCGCTTCTTGCGAGTCTCTCGTCATGTACTATCTTGAGTGCTCTCACGTACGAGCGCTCCATCTCGGCGTACCTTTCCGCGCTCTTTTCCTGCGAGAGTGCGGGATATCTCACCGGATCGTTGTGAAAGCGTGAGTAATAAACTCCCCCTCGCGCCTTGACAAGCTCCGCCTTCTCAAGCAGCCTTGCGAGCGCGGGAAGATCGCTGTAAAACCTGAAACTCTCTTCAAAGAGCGGGGGCTCCAAGCCCTGTTCGCCGTGACCTTCACGCTGATCCTGCCCGCCCGATCCGCTTGCAGTCCTCACAAGTCCCGCGGGGATCAAAAGTCCCGTCACCGACCCGTCCGTGGCCTCCAACGGTGCGGACTCCTTCTCAGGATCGCCCATCACGGTCTTAAGCCCGAACCATGTCGTGCGCTTAGGTACACGCACAAGGGCGCCGGGGTTCTTCTCCGCCTCCTCCGCAGCCGCGCAGAGTGCGTCGCTGCTTAAGAAATCGTCGTCATCCAAAAAGAAAAGATAGTCTCCTGTGGCCGCAACTATCCCACGGTTTCTCACCGCCGCGACGCCCGCGGGGGATGATCCGTCATCCTCAAGAACTATCTTCTCAATATCATCACAAGTCCGGGCACATAAACTGTCCAGACAATCATTTATATATCTGCCGTCTCCCCGGGTGGGAATGATCACGCTGATCTTCATACTCAGTACCCTGCCGCATGTATAGCGCTGACGAAACCTGCCTTGAAAGAGCCTGCATCATTTGCCCTTGGCTGACGCCTTCTTCTCCTTCGCCTCTCCGATCTTCTCCTCGTACAGAGCACAAATCTCCTCGGCCTTGCCGTTTGCCACGAGATGCCCCTTCTCAAGGAGTATCGCCCTGTTGCAAATGCTCAGTACCTGGTCGGTCGAGTGCGACACGAACAGCACCGTGACGCCCTTTTTCATCATGCTCTTTAGCTTCTTCTCACTCTTCTTCCTGAACTTTGCGTCTCCGACGGAGAGGACCTCATCGAGGATGAGGATCTCCGGTTCTACAACTGTAGCAATAGAAAAGCCCAGTCTGGCCTTCATTCCCGAGCTGTAATTCTTGACCGGGGTGTTGATGAAGTCGCCGAGCTCCGAGAACTCGACTATCTCATCGAACTTGTCCTTTATGAAACTCTTGGTGTATCCGAGCATACTCCCGTACAGGTATATGTTCTCCGCACCGGTATAATCCTTGTCGAATCCCGCTCCGAGCTCAAGCAGAGGAACTATGTTGCCGGTCACGTTCACGCTTCCCTCCGTGGGTTTTAAGACGCCCGCAACGCATTTGAGGAGGGTACTCTTGCCCGCGCCGTTGAGTCCCAGTATCCCGACTCTCCAGCCCTTCCTCACGTGGAAGGTCACATCCTTCAGGGCCCAGAACTCATGGTAGCGCAGCCTGCGCTTGACCATGCGTATGAAATACTCCTTGAGGTTGTCGACCTTCTGCTCGGTCAGGTTGAACCTGACGCCCAGCCCCTCGACCGTGATGACCTTCGGGGGGAGCTTTTTCTTCTTCTTTTTCGCAGGTTCTGCTGCCGCAGCTTCGGTCGCATTAATTATTTTATCGTCTTCCATAT
>JAGDDC010000189.1 GCA_017958245.1 Lachnospiraceae bacterium | reverse complement strand
GGGAATGGTCTTCCAGAACCCCGACAACCAGATCATTGCGACTGTCGTGGAGGAGGACGTGGGCTTCGGACCGGAGAACCTCGGCGTCCCGACGGACGAGATATGGAAGCGCGTCACGAGATGCCTCGAAAAGGTGGGGATGACGGCTTACGCGAAGTCCTCGCCCAACAGGCTGTCCGGAGGACAGAAGCAGCGCGTGGCGATCGCGGGCATCATGGCTATGAAGCCAAAGTGCATCATACTCGACGAGCCCACGGCCATGCTGGACCCGCAGGGAAGGCGTGAGGTCATCTCGACGGTCATGGAGCTGTGCAGGCAGGAGAAGATCACAGTGCTGCTCATAACGCACTACATGGAGGAGGCCACGCTCGCCGACCGCGTGATAGTGATGGATTCGGGGAGCATCGTGATGAGCGGGACGCCAAGGCAGATCTTCTCGAGGTACGAGGAGCTTGCCTCGTACGGGCTTGAGGTTCCACAGGTCACGAGGCTCGCGTGTGAGCTTGCAAATGAGGGCGTCCCCGTGAGAAGGGACGTGCTCACCGCAGAAGAACTGGTACAGAGCATTTGCGGGGCTATGTAAAGAGTTTTGCCCCGGGAAGTCAGAAGGAGAAGGCTATGTCTCTCATACTTGACAAGGTCAATTACATATTTGGCGAGAACACCGCATTTGAGACGCCTGCTCTTTTGGACATCAATCTGGTGATCGGCGAAGGGGAGTTCATAGGCGTGATCGGGCGCACGGGTTCGGGCAAGTCCACGCTCATCCAGCACATGAACGGCCTGCTGAAGGCGACCTCGGGGTCGGTGTATTTCAACGGCGAAGACATATACGACAGGGATTTCAAGATGAAGAAGCTCAGGAGCAAGGTGGGACTGGTCTTCCAGTATCCCGAGCACCAGCTCTTTGAGACCAGCGTCATAAAGGACGTCAGCTTCGGGCCGAAGAATCTGGGGCTTGAAAACCTTGAGGTCGACATGAGGTCATTTGGAGCGCTAAAGAGCGTGGGGATAGGAGACGACCTGCTGGATGCCTCGCCCTTTGAACTCTCGGGCGGACAGAAGAGGCGCGTCGCGATAGCGGGCGTGCTCGCGATGCAGCCGGATATCCTGATACTCGACGAACCCACCGCGGGACTTGACCCGCGCGGCAAAAAGGACATCCTTGATCTGATCGCGAAGATCCGCAGGGAGCGCGGCATATCTGTGATACTTGTGTCGCACAGCATGGAGGACGTGGCAGAGTACGTCGACAGGCTGGTCGTGATGAGCAACGGAAGGATAGTCATGGACGGCCCGAAGAGAGAGATCTTCGCGAGGTTTAAAGAGCTTGAGAAGATAGGCCTTGCGGCGCCGCAGGTGACGTATATCTGCGCGAAGCTGCGCGAGGCGGGACTTGACATAAAGGAGCTTCCCATAACCGTAGAAGAGGCAAAAGAGAGCATCATGAGGGCTCTGGGAAGGCAAATGAGATAAAAGAGGTTTGCACTGATGATCCGTGATATAACGATCGGGCAGTACTACCCGGCAGAATCGATCATTCACAGGCTTGACCCGAGGGTCAAGTTTTTGGGTACTATAATCTATGTAGTATCCCTCTTTGTGTTTGACTCGTTCTGGGGGTTCATACCGCCGCTGGTGCTGCTGACCTTCGAGATCGCCGTCTCAAGGGTGCCGATAGGATATGTGGTGAAGGGCCTGCGCCCCATGCTCTTCCTGCTTCTATTCACGACCATGTTCAACCTCTTTCTGACGCCCGGCAAGGAGATAGTGTTTGAATGGTGGATATTCGACATATCGGATGCGGGACTCAGAGGCGCTGCTTTCATGGTTCTACGTTTGTCGATGCTCGTCATCGGTTCCTCGCAAATGACTTTCACCACGACGCCAAACCAGCTGACTGACGGCATGGAGCGGATCTTCGGGTTTTTGAAGGTGTTCAAGGTGCCCGTGCACGAGGTCTCGATGATGATATCCATAGCTTTGAGGTTCATTCCGATACTCCTCGAGGAGACCGACAAGAT
This sequence comes from Lachnospiraceae bacterium, assembly GCA_017958245.1. The sequence continues at coordinate 2,853 of JAGDDC010000189.1, read as the reverse complement.
CATGAAGGCTCAGCAGGCGAGGGGAGCGGACTTTGAGACGGGCAACGTCTTCAGGCGAGTGAAGGCGATGGTACCCATATTGATACCGCTCTTTGTTTCTGCATTCAGGAGGGCGGGAGACCTGGCCATGGCCATGGAGGCGAGATGTTACCACGGCGGAAAGGGCAGGACCAAGATGAAGCCGCTCAGATACAAGAAGAGGGACGCTGCCGCTTTTCTGGTGCTCCTTTTCTATATAGGAGCGGTAGTTGCAGTAAAGATACTCGAGAAGCACTGATGGGAGCGCGGGCGCACTCTCACGGAGGTGTGTGATGAACATGGAGGTCTGATGAAACGGATACTTCTCATAGTTTCATATGATGGGACAGACTATGTCGGATGGCAGAAACAGCCCAACGGGACCGCTGTGGAGGAGGTCTTGAACAGACATTTGAGCGAGCTTCTCTGTGAAGATATCGAGGTGATAGGCGCGAGCCGCACCGACTCGGGCGTTCACGCCCTCGGCAACGTGGCCGTCTTTGATACGGAGACGAAGATCCCGCCGGACAAGATCTGCTTTGCGCTCAACCAGAGGCTTCCTGCGGACATCGTGATACAGTCGTCGTACGAGGTCGACCCTGACTTCCACCCCAGGAAATGTCCGTGCGTGAAGACCTATGAATACAGGATATTCAACGGAAGACATCCGAATCCGATATTTCGAAGATATATGCATTTCCTTTATCTGCCTCTCGATGTGGAGGCCATGAGGAAGGCTGCGTCGTATCTGGTTGGCGAGCATGACTTCAAGAGCTTCTGTTCGTCGCATTCCCAGGCGACTACAACTGTAAGAAACGTCTATGAGCTTGACGTCGAGGAGAAGGAAGAGGACAGAGGAAAGGTGATCGTCTTCAGGATCAGGGGCAACGGTTTTCTCTACAACATGGTCAGGATTATAGCGGGAACGCTCATAAAGGTCGGGCTTCACGTCTACCCGCCCGAGCACGTAAAGGAGATACTCGAGAGCAAGGACAGGGAAGTCGCGGGACCCAAGGCGCCGGCCTGCGGTCTGACTCTCGTAGGGATAGATTTCTAATTTTTGAAATTGGAATTCCGCACTTGAATTAAACTTTTTTCAATTTTTCGCTCAAATTCTTCGATTTTTTGTTGACAGAGGGGATCATTTCCGATATACTGTGCAAGGTTGCTCCGAAATAGAGAAAACAGAGCATTTTCAAGTGAGAAAGAAAGGGGAAAAGAAATGAAGAGTTTTATGGCAAATCCTGCTACCATCGAGAGAAAATGGTACGTAGTTGATGCTGAAGGACAGACACTCGGACGTCTTGCGTCTGAGATCGCGAAGGTCCTCAGAGGAAAGAACAAGCCCACATTCACACCTCATGTCGATACAGGTGATTATGTGATCGTTGTCAACGCCGTAAAGGTAAAGACGACAGGCAAGAAGCTGACTGACAAGATTTATTACAACCATTCGGATTATCCGGGCGGACTCAGGGAGACGACACTCAAGGAGATGCTCGCAAAGAAGCCTGAGGACGTTATCACGCTCGCAGTCAAGGGTATGCTTCCCAAGGGACCTCTTGGAAGGCAGATGATCTCGAAGCTTCACGTTTATGCAGGTCCTGAGCACGAGCAGGCTGCTCAGAAGCCCGAAGTTCTTGAGATCTCGAGCAAGTATTGATCTGAAAGGAGGAAGAAGAATTGGCTAAGTCAAAGTTTTACGGAACAGGAAGAAGAAAAAGCAGTATTGCCAGAGTTTACCTTGTATCGGGTACAGGCAAGATCACTATAAACAAGAGAGATATCGATGACTACTTCGGACTTGAGACACTCAAGACCGTTGTTCGCCAGCCCCTCGTTCTCACAGAGACGACTGACAAGTTCGACGTACTTGTAAACGTACGCGGCGGCGGCTTCACCGGCCAGGCAGGCGCTATCCGCCACGGCATCTCGAGAGCACTCCTTCAGGTTGACGCAGAGGAGTACAGACCTTCACTCAAGAAGGCAGGCTACCTCACAAGAGATCCTCGTATGAAGGAAAGAAAGAAGTACGGCCTCAAGGCAGCGAGAAGAGCACCTCAGTTCAGCAAGAGATAATAATTGCTTACAAACCCCGAAAACTCACGGTTTCCGGGGTTTTTCTTTTTTGATCTTCTGTTCCCTTTTGGGGAAATCTGATGCTCTTTATCCCATTTTTTGGGGTTAACCATAGTGCCACTCATCAAGGAAAATCAAAAAATGTGGTTATTTGAGTTAAAACTCGCTGTTAAAATGTGGGATAACCGTTGATATTCGCTCATGTTTTGTGTATAACAGAAAGAAGATCGGAAAAGTTCCCTACAATAAAACTGTATAAATCCAAATTCCCCAATGATCTTATTTCTTATTTGAAAGAGTTGGTATAGCCTATGATTGAACTGATACGATATGATTTGCAGAAAAAAGATGAATGGGATGATTTCTACGGTTTGTTCAGTTCATACCTGAGCGAAGTATGCGACGAAGAAGAATATAAAGAGGAAATTGACGATCTTCACAATGATGAACTGAACGAACGAATGATAAATCAGACCCTTCAAGCTCATAATCCATATTTTGTTATGCGGATTGTAGAAAATAAAGTGTGCGTTGGCTTGATTAGCTATTCGTATCACGAGGAGCATAGCAAAGGCTTTATTAACAACTTCTATGTATGTCCGGAACATAGAAGCCTCGGTGTTGGTTCTGCTACATATAAAATGGTCGAAAACCATCTTCAATCATTAGGAGCGAAGTACATAGAACTTGTTCCTGTTGGCATGGCTGAACGCTTTTATATCCGTAATGGATTTGAATTATCTCGCACATCGTCGG
>JAGDDC010000188.1 GCA_017958245.1 Lachnospiraceae bacterium | reverse complement strand
ATCACGCTCAATGCCCTTCTCCTCGGCAAAGTTCTCTATGAGCTGATCTGCGCGGAATCTTTCGTGGCACTCCTGGCAATCCATGAGGGGATCCGAAAAACCGCCGAGATGTCCCGAAGCCACCCAGGTCTGGGGGTTCATGAGGATAGCACAGTCAACGCCCACGTTGTAAGGGCTCTCCTGTATGAACTTCTTCCACCACGCGCGCTTTACGTTGTTCTTGAGCTCAACGCCCAGGTTGCCGTAGTCCCAGGTATGGGCAAGTCCGCCGTAGATCTCCGAACCCGGATACACGAAACCTCTTGCCTTCGCGAGCGCAACAATCTTTTCCATCGTCTTTTCCATAGCTTTATCCTTTCTTCGTTGCAAAACGATCTGATTCTTTTTTCGCGGACACCGGAGCGGCATTGTCCGGACCGATATCGTTTTTCATTGTATAATGCAGGCTCCTCATTTGCAAGGGTAAATTTATATGCATCGGAAAACGCCGTGCACGTTCCGTCATCTTATGATAAGCCCCTCATCCCAGAATTTCCTGTCGGCTTCATAGGTCTCGTTCAGCCAGACCGTGGTCTCGCTCTTCCCCTCTTCCGTATACGCAAATGACCGACGTGTCTTCGTCTCCTTCGTATGTTCGAATGAGTAAGGTCCCTTCCACACGTAGACGTCAAGGACCGGCTTTTCCTCATCCCCCTGTGCCTTTCCTTTTTCGATCTTGAAGTTCATTCCCCCGATGCAGCCGTACATCGGCTCACCGTAATTGTAGTAAGAGAGTTTGAACGTATCTATGTCTTTCAGCATCTCATATCCTTTCTGCCGTCATCCTTTCCGCCTTCAGCTCTGTCCAAGCTGCTCCATTACCTCAAGGGATTTAAGAGGTCTGTCGACGTGGAGCTTTAAGTATGACGAGACTGCGCTTTTAAACTGCCTCTCAACCTCACCTGTCAGATTGAAGGAAAAGACCTTTGAAGCCTGAGTTGAGATCGTGTATTGCATGGCATAGAGGGCTGATTCGTTTAATCGAACGCCCTTTCTCCCGACAGCTCCCGCGCACTCCGGGCACACGGCCCCAGCCCTCTCCGGCAGGAAAACACTGCCCTCGCCGAGCTCTTTCCCGCAGGATATGCACTTAAAGACCGAGGGCGCCTCACCGAACACGCTGACAGCTTTCAGCTCATACACGGGCCTCACAAGACCTGTGGGAACGGTTTCCTTCTCCATGGTCCTGAGCGCCGCATACAGGAGGTTCAACATCTCGCTCTCGTCGTTCCCCTCCCTTGTAAAGAAGTCCGCGAGCTCACACAGATACATGCCGTAGCACATCTTTTCCATGTCCGCCCTCAATCCATCGAAGAAGGTCACGTTCTCCGCCCCGGTCACCGAGTTTGAACTCCTCCCCATATATACGGAGAACTCGGCCAGAGTGAAGGGCTGACTGCAGGCGAGCAGCGCACTTCCGGGCCTTCTCGCGCCTTTTGCGAAGGCCGATATCTTTCCGTATTCCTTTGTAAGTATCAGCAGCCTCCTGTCCGATTCCCCGGCAGGCGCAGCCGAAAGCACGATCCCGTGGACTTTTGTCGCCTCTGACATCTCTTTTTCTCCGTGTTGCCTGCTCTCAGGGCGCGGTTCCCGTGACAACCGCCGCCTCAAAGTTCGGGTCCTTTACTCTTCGTCCTCGTCCCTGAAGCCGTAGTTTTTCAGCAGGAAATCGCTGTCCCTCCAGTCCTTCTTTACCTTGACCCAGAGTTTTAAGTTGACTCTGAAGCCAAGCAGCGACTCGATCTCCATGCGCGCGGAGGTTCCGATCTTCTTTAGCATCTCACCCTTCTTGCCTATGATGATGCCCTTGTGAGAGTCCCTCTCGCAGACGATCGTGGCGTCTATGTCAAAGAAGCCTCCGCCCTCTCTCTCCTTCATCCTGTCGATCCCGACCGCTATGCCGTGCGGTACCTCATCGGAGAGATGTCTCAGCGCCTTCTCGCGGATCAGCTCCGCCACGATCTGCCTCTCGGGCTGGTCTGTTATCTCGTCCTCATCGTAGTACATCGGTCCCTCGGGAAGTATATCCAGTATGACCTTCACGAGCTCGTCGCAATTCTTCCCGTCCCTTGCGGATATGGGTACGATCTCCCTAAACCCGCACAGATCCTTGTAGGCTGCGATGGCTGCGAGCACATCTTCCTTTTTGACGGTGTCCGTCTTGTTGATCACGAGGACTATGGGAGTGTCCGTCTTCTTCAGCAGCTCGACTATGAACTTCTCGCCCGCCCCGATGAAGGTCGTAGGCTCGACGAGCCACAGTATGGCGTCCACTTCACCGAGAGTCTTCTCCGCTGCGTTCACCATATACTCGCCGAGCTTGTTCTTTGCCTTGTGAATGCCCGGCGTGTCGAGAAAGATTATCTGTCCCTCGTCCTTTGTCAATATGGTCAGGATACGATTTCTCGTAGTCTGCGGCTTGTCCGACGTGATCGCTATCTTCTGCCCTATGAGCCTGTTCATGAGAGTCGACTTGCCTACGTTCGGCCTGCCGATCAGAGTGACAAAGCCCGACTTAAAACTGCTCTTGTTCATCAATCCAAACGTTCTCCTTCTGTTTCCTGCCGCGTCCCCCGCGGATTACTTTATACTGAGGACTTCCTCGAAGATCCCGCTGTATTCCCCGATCGCCTTCTCGCTTCCT
>JAGDDC010000187.1 GCA_017958245.1 Lachnospiraceae bacterium | reverse complement strand
CATCGAGCGCATATCGAAGCTCAAGATGGGTCAGCCCTCCGACGAGACGGTCGACATCGGCTGTCTGATCAGCGAGAAAGCTGCCATCAAGGTGAAGGAGCAGATCGACAGGACCGTTGAGCAGGGTGGAAAGATAGCACTCGGCGGCACCAGGGACGGAGCTTTCATCGCTCCCACAGTCATCACGGATGTGCCCAAGACTGCGGATGTCGCAAAGGACATGGAGATCTTCGGACCCGTTGTTCCGATCATCGCTTTTGACACGGTCGATGAGGCGATCGAGATCGCAAATGCGTCCAAGTTCGGTCTCTGCGGCTGCGTATTCACCGAGAACATGAAGACCGCGATGAAGGTCTGCTCGGCGCTTGAGTGCGGCGGAACAGTCATCAACGGTGCTTCCTTCTTCAGAAGCTTCGAGATGCCTTTCGGCGGATACAAGTATTCGGGACTCGGCACGGAGGGCGTACTGACGACCTTCGACGAGGTGACGAGGCTGAAGACCATCGTTTTAAAGAATATCGTAGAGCTTTAATAGCAGGACCTGCCTGCAACAGAGCGAAAAGAAAGGGCTGCCGCGTGTGCGACAGCCCTTTTCTGTCATGTATCGTGACCTGCAAAACCCTGGCGATCGCTTTGTTCACTCTGCATAGCCCATTTTCCGGGAGAGGAGCGAGGCCGTCTCGACCACCCTCTTTATGATGGATTCCAATTCTCCGTCCGGCATCTCGCGGGTCGATCCGGAGGCGCTGACTGCAGCTATCGCGCTCCCGCGGTAATCAAAGACCGGCGCGCCCACGCATCTGTGGCCTATCTCGAACTCCTCGTTGTCTATGGCCCAGCCCTGCTTGCGCACTACTTTTAAGTAGCGCTTGAACTCCGACGCGTTGGTTATGGTGTTGCAGGTGTGCTTCTCAAACTTGTACCCGTAGAGCGCCTCCTCAAGCTCTTTGCCTGAGAGACAGGCCAAGAGGCACTTTCCTATGGAAGAACAGTACGCGGGCGATCGCTGCCCTATCTGGGCGTAGCCTCCCGCGGGCTTGATGATGTCCATCTTTTCTATGTATATGACGTCGGTCCCGTCCAGGATCCCGAGGTGCGTGGTGAGCGAGAGCTCGCGCGAGAGGCTGTTGAGGAAAGGCCTTGCCTCTGTGAGGATGTCTATCTGGTTAATGTGGTGGCTTACGAGCTCCATGAGCTTGTAGCCGATCCCGTAGGAGCCTTCGGGGTTCTTGTCGACGTACTGCCTCGCACAGAGCGTGGCGAGCAGCCTGTGGACGGTGCTCTTGCTCATGCCGGTGTCTCTCGCGATCTGCGACAGCCCGACAGACTGACCGGAAGCCGCGATCGCCTCAAGGATATCGAGCGTGCGGTCGATGGATCTTACGTTGTCCTCCATGGCATCCTCCGTTTATTGCAAATGGGACCAAAGTATCATTGCCGGACTCTGACACGGGCGGAAGCCCTAAAGTCGCGGTTTCTTCACCGTTTTAGTATAACATTGACACAAGGATGTGTCAAAATTGTCAAACTGTTTACATAAAATTACCCCAAATGAATGGTATTTTGGTTTTCGGATATGATATAATCAAGTCCGAGGGTTCAAACCGAGATGTTGCCAAATGTGCATTTTTGGAAACTCTCATGTTCAAAGGAGGAAAGAAAATGAAGAAATCAGCAAAAGCATTGTCCATCCTCGTGATAATTGCCATGCTCATAGCTCTGGTTCCGAAGACCACGGCTGATGCGGCGACAAGCTACAAGCTTGCGGCAAAGTCAAAGTATCTCTTCGTGGGTGGATGTACAGGAACCAAGGCAAACGGAGCGAAGGCTCCCTTTAAGGCAAGCTACACCATCAAGGTGAAGGGCCTCAAGTCGACAGACAAGGTTACCTACACTTCGAAGAACAAGAGCATTGCCAAGGTCACCAAGAAGGGCAAGGTTACTGCTGTTGCCAATGGTACTACAAAGATCGTTGTAAAGATCAAGACCAAGGCAGGCAAGACCTATACACGCAATTTCACCGCAAAGGTTAAGTCAAACGCTGCAACAGTAGCATTTGACGGCGTAACAGAGGGTCAGGAGCTCGAGGTTTCGACAACTCCTTACACTTTGAAAGTGACAAAGACCAACTCAAAGGGAACGAAGGCTTCGGACCTTGCAGAGTTCTCGATCGCAGATACCTACAAGGACATCGCGAGCGTCACTGCTGACGGCAAGCTGACCGTCAAGGCTGCAGGCGAGTTCAAGGTTGCGGTAAAGACCTACCAGAGCGCGAAGTACCCCGGAACTACTGCTTCGGCAGAGATCAAGCTCGTAGGTAAGGCTGCAAAGCAGGATCTCGCTGTAAAGCAGAGCGGAAGCAACACTGTTATCCTCACACTTCCCGCAGCGGTCGAGTCGATCTCGAAAAATGATATCGATATCGTAAATGTGGAAGGCACAGTCAGAAATAAGATTAATCCAAAGGAAGTCAGTCTTGACACCGACAAGTCCAAGGTCATCAT
>JAGDDC010000186.1 GCA_017958245.1 Lachnospiraceae bacterium | reverse complement strand
GCTTCTATCTCAACGGTCAGAAGCTGTTTATAAGGGGCCTTGACAGGCACCAGAACTTCCCGTATGTGGGCTATGCGGCTCCAAAGCACCTTCAGGAGGAGGATGCAAGGATACTAAAAGAAGAGCTGGCCTGCAATGCGGTCAGGACCTCGCATTATCCGCAGAGCCACTGGTTCATAAATGCCTGCGACAGGCTGGGGCTTTTGGTGTTCACCGAGATCCCGGGCTGGCAGCACATAGGCGGCGAGGCATGGCAGGATATAGCGGTTGAGAACGTCCGTGAAATGATCCTGCAGTACCGCAACCACCCCTCGATCTTCATGTGGGGCGTCCGCATAAACGAGTCGCAGGACGACCACGAGTTCTACACAAGGACCAATACCCTCGCAAGACAGCTCGACATGTCGAGGCCCATCGGCGGGGTGAGATACATAAAAAAGAGCGAGCTTCTGGAGGACGTCTACACCTTCAACGATTTTATCCATGACGGGGTGAGCCCCGCTACGAGCAAAAAGAAGAACGTGACGACCGACATGTCTAAGGGATATCTGATCTCCGAGTACAACGGTCACATGTACCCCACCAAGGCCTTTGACGACGAGCCCCACAGGACGGAGCACGCCTTGAGGCACGCGCGCGTGCTCGACAGCGTGGCTCTTGACGACGAGATAGCGGGATCATTTGGCTGGTGCATGTTTGACTACAACACGCACAGGGACTTCGGAAGCGGTGACAGGATCTGCTACCACGGCGTGACCGATATGTTCAGGAACCCGAAGGTAGCGGCTTACGTGTACCGCGCGCAGAGCGATGAGGGCACTGTCCTTGAGGTGAGCTCCTCGATGGATATAGGAGAGTACCCCGGCGGCCTGTTCAAGAACATCTACATCTACTCAAACGCGGACCTTGTGAAAGTCTACCGCAACGGCAGGCAGATAGCTCTGTACTGCACGAGCGCCGCTGCGAGGGAGAAGCTCGAAAACAGCGGGGAGTACAAGGAGATCAGCAACTATTCTTCCTTTAAAAACTTATCGCACGGCCCCGTCTATATGAACGATTTCATCGGCAACCGTCTCACCGAGGACGAGGGACTTTCAAAAAGAGTGGCAAATGCGGTGAAGAAGCTTTTGATGGATGCGCTCGAGAACGGGATGGACCACCTCTCCCTGTCTGCGAAGCTTACGGCGGCAAGGCTCATGCTGTTCCACGGCTTCAAGATTGAGGACGGAGTGAGGCTCTACAGCAAGTACGTGAGCGGCTGGGGCGAGAACGCCAACGTCTTCACCTTTGAGGCCATAAAGGACGGCGACGTCGTAAAGACGGTGACAAAGGGCGCGACGACAAAGCCTCGGATAGAAGCTGCAGCTGACCACACGGTTCTAGTCGAGGAGACAACTTATGATGCGGCGCTCGTGAGGATCACGGCGCGCGATGACTACGGAAACGTGCTCCCCTACTGCCAGGATCCCCTGAAGCTTGAGACTGAGGGGCCCATAGAGCTTGTGGGGCCTGACATGATCTCCTTCAAGGGAGGCATGACGGGAACCATAGTGAAGACAACGGGAGAGCCCGGGACCGGGAAGTTAAAGATCACGGACAACCGTGGAAATGAGGCCGTCATACGATTTGATGTGAGACTTGGATAAAGGGCACAAAAAAAGCACCAACCCCAAAGCTTAGGCTTCAAAATCGGTACTTTGCATGCACCTTCAGGGGCTCGAACCCTGGACACCCTGATTAAGAGTCAGGTGCTCTACCAACTGAGCTAAAGGTGCATATCCACTGCGTTTAAACGCAAGACCTATTATATAACGCTATTTTTCAAATTGCAAGCACTTTTTCAAACTTTTTTAGCAAAGGACAAAATAAACAAAGAACCCGCATTTACAGCGGGTTCTTTTTGTCTAATCTTGACATCACTCGTCTATGAAGCCGCTCTCGATGAGCTTCTTCTGTATATCCTCAACGCCCTTGACTTTGAGGACGAGTTCCGTGCATCCGTCACCGGGGAGGGTGTACATGTACTCGATGCTCGTCTCGTCTCCGCCCATCGCCTTTAACAGGTCGTGAAGGTAGCCCACGCCGTAGGTCGCGCGGATCTTGAGGACATCGGTCAGGCTCACCGAGAAGCCTGCGTCCTTCAGGACTCTCTTGGCTTTGTCGCTGTCGTCGACGATCAGGCGCAGGAGGCCGAATTCGGATGTGTCAGCAAGTGACAGTGTCTTGATGTCGATGTTTTCCTGCTTGAGAGCCTCCGTCACCTTGAGCAGACGACCCTCTCTGTTTTCGATAAAGATTGACAGTTGCTTGATGATCATGGCGGTCCTCCTTCTTAGATGAGTTTTCTCTTGTCGATCACTCTCACGGCCTTGCCCTCGCTGCGCTCGAGAGTCTTGGGCTCAACGAGCTTGACCTTGGGCATGATCAGGATCGCCTGATTGAGGATGTGAGTGATCTTCTTGGTGAGGTTTTCGAGTTCCTTGATCTCGTCGGAGAAGAATCTCTCCTCGACTTCAACCAAAACCTCGAGGGTATCGAGGTTTCCGACTCTGTCGACTATCAGCAGGTAGTTCGGCGTGGTCTCGCTGATCTCAAGCAGCGCGGCCTCGATCTGCGACGGGAACACGTTGACACCTCTGATGATGAGCATGTCGTCCGACCTTCCCTTGAATCTCGAGAGTCTCGCGGTCGTTCTTCCGCACTCGCAGGGCTTGTAGCTGATGCTCGTCAGGTCCTTGGTCCTGTATCTGATGAGAGGGAGCGCCTCCTTTGTGAGCGTTGTGAACACGAGCTCTCCGGTCTCGCCCTCAGCCACGGGTTCGAGCGTCTTGGGGTCGACGATCTCGGGCAGGAAATGATCCTCGTGCACGTGAAGACCGGTGTGATACTTGCAGTCGCCCGCAACACCGGGGCCCATGATCTCACTCAGGCCGTAGATGTCATGAGCTTCGATCTTAAGCCTGCTCTCGAGCTCCTTGCGCATGTTCTCCGTCCAGGGCTCCGCGCCGCAGAAAGCGCAGCGGAGTTTGAGCCTGTCTAATATCTTCTGCTCGAGGATCGCTTCGCTCAAGTACATGAGGTAGGAGGGGGTGCAGCAGATCGCCGTAACGCCGAAGTCCTCCATCATGGTGAGCTGCTTCTTGGTGTTTCCGGTCGAGATGGGAACTACCGTGGCGCCGAGATACTCTGCGCCGTAGTGTGCGCCGAGTCCGCCGGTGAACATTCCGTAGCCGTAAGCGACCTGAACGGTGTCATCGCGGCTGATGTTTCCCATCGCGTAGACGCGGGCAACACACTCGGACCAGACCTCGATATCGCGCCTGGTGTAGCCTACGACG
>JAGDDC010000185.1 GCA_017958245.1 Lachnospiraceae bacterium | reverse complement strand
CGTGCGAGGCGGCACGGAGAAAGCCGCCGAGGCCTCGCCGCAAAGCGCCGCTGAAGGAAAAGAAGCAGGGCATGGCACCGGGCCAATCCTCCCGGGCCCCTTCCCGATCACCTTCAACGGCAGGGACAGTATCGTCCTCGCTCCCGGTGAGGAGGTCTTGTGCGACAAGATAGACGCAGTCATTGAACCCGGCATGAACCCGAAGATCTCTATATACTTTAAGGAAGAGACCGAAGTCTCCTGCGCTGTCTTAAACTGGGCGGGCGGCAACAACGAGACTGTTCTTATAAGAGGAGACTATGCTAAAGCGACGGACTCCGACGTACTCCCTGCCGAAGAGGTCTATCCGTATCAGAAAGACCTTGACGTAAAGAACCAGATCCTGATCGGCATATCGGAGATCAAGGTCCTCACGGACAAGAAGCCTGAGACGATAGCGATGTTTGGCGACTCGATCACACACATGTCCTTCTACGCCAACGCCCTGATGTCTAAGCTATACAGGAGATATCCGGGCAGGATCAGCGTGATCAACTGCGGCTACAGCGGAAACCGTGTGTTGAGAGACGCGAGCTTCATCGAGGAGGCCCCGGGCCACGGAAAGAACGCGGGCCCTGCTGCGCTCTCCCGCTTTGAGAGCGACGTCTACGGTTATACCGGTCCCGACTATATCTTCTTCTTAGAAGGCGTGAACGACCTGATGCATCCCTATGCGCTCGGAAGACTTGAAGAACTCCCGTCTGCACGGGAACTGACCGGAGCTTACTCAGAGCTGATCGACATAGCGCATAAAAAAGGAAGCCTCTTCTTCCTCTCAACGATATGCCCATACAGGAGCGAGATCTATCCGATAGGAGACGAAGGCCTGGAAGTGCTCAAAGAAGTCAACGACTATATCAAAACGCAGACAGAGGCAGACGGAGTCTTTGATTTTGCAGGTGTCTTGAGGGATCCTGCCGACCCCGCTGTCATCGATCCCCGCTACCACCTGGGCGACGGCCTGCATCCCGGTCCCGAAGGAGGACGGAGGATGGCGCAGGAGGCGCTCAGAGTCTTTTGTGAGAAATGTCAATTATGATACTGTTTTTATTCATTTTTCGTAAAAATTGACAAAGAGCAGGTCAAAAAATGGGATGCCTGCTTCCGCGCTCCGTCATATAATCAAATCATCAAACATATAGTCATTGTCCCGCCACGGCCCATACGTTCCGTGGCTCTCAACAGACTAAAGGAGGAGAGATATGAAAAAAAGGCTCATAGCAATGATCGCGGCTATCGCAATGCTGTCACTCATGCTCAGTGCGTGCAGCAAGTCAGATGCGGGCGATGGAGAGAAGCCCGCTGCAACGGAAGCTCCTGCTGCCACTGAGGCTCCCGCAGCTACCGAAGCCCCTGCTGCAACGGAAGAACCCGCCGATGACGGCGAAGAGGTTGAGATTTCTTTCTACACAACAGAGACCGGCAAGGACGAGATGTTCATGGATCTCATCGAGGATTTCGAGGCCAAGAACCCCGGCATCACCGTAGAGTACATCGCGGCAGGCGATGACCAGCTCCAGGCATGGATGGCTCTCTACGCAGGCAATGACGGCCCCACAGTCTCCCTGATGGACCCCATCAACATCTATGAGAACCAGGAGAGAATGCGCGACCTGACCGGCGAAGCTCTGCTTTCAAACATCAACGAGGACGCTCTCAGCACCATGACCTTCTCAGGCAAGGTATATGCTGCTCCCATGTCTGCAGCAGGTATCGGCCTGCTCTACAACAAGGCAGTCTGCGACGCAGCGGTAGGCGGCAATTTTGATCCTTCTACCATCAACACCCGCAGCGCCCTGAAGGACCTCTTTGACAAGATCGAGGCAACAGGCGCAGCAGGCACATGCATCACCGGTGTCAACTGGTCACTCGGCTCGCACTACCTGTGCAGGGCATACGGAGCTGCCATCGGCGATACAGCCACGAGAGTTGACTACGTAAACAGCCTCATCGCAGGCACCGCGAAGGAGATCGACAGCGAAGTATTCAACGGATATATGGACTCATTTGATCTTCTTGCTCAGTACAACTACAACAAGAAGGATCCCCTCGTAGGCGACATAAACCTTGACGCTCAGGCTCTCGCAGAGGGCAAATGCGGCACATGGCTGATGGGCGACTGGGCTTGGACCTTCCTCGGACCCATCGTTTCAGAGGGCGACGAGTTCGGACTCCTTCCCGTTCCTTTCAATGATGATCCTACAAACCCTGTAAACAACAGCATCCCCACTTCTTATGCAAAGGGATACTGCATCGACGCGAGCCAGAACACAGAGGCTCAGCAGCTTGCAGGCATCAAGTTCATCGCATACCTGACATCGGATACCTACGCAGAAGAGCTCCAGGCAAAGATCTGCGGACAGGCGTTCCCTTACAAGAACTTCACCGCTACGATCGAGAGCCCTCTCGGACAGTCGACCGCGGACTATATCGCAAAGGGTCTCGCAACCGACTTCTACGGCACCCCGAAGTATCTGGAGGAGGCG
>JAGDDC010000184.1 GCA_017958245.1 Lachnospiraceae bacterium | reverse complement strand
CTGAGCTTCTGAAGAAGACGGAGGTGGTCATGGATACCGCGGACAGCGGGAACAAGGCTATCGAGCTGTGCAGGAGCAACAAGTACGATCTGATCCTGCTTGATCACAGGATGCCCCAGCCGGACGGCATAGAGACATTTAAAGTCATATCGCACGAGGGCATGAACACGGACACACCGGTCATCATGCTCACTGCAAATGCTCTGAGCGGAGTGGAAGAAGAGTACTTAAATCTCGGCTTCGCGGGATATCTCTCAAAGCCAGTGAGAGTGGCGGAGCTTGAGGAGATGCTCGCAAGGCTCCTCCCGGCAGAGAAAGTTAAGCTGCGCGTGTGAGGACAAGCATGCTCCATGTGGGCAAACTATTATCAAAAGGGGAGACAAGATGAAAAAGAGATTGTTTTGTGTGCTGATCCTCCTTCTTATGACGCTGACACTCGGCTGCGCGGACAGCGTTGCGGAGGCCGCGGGCAGTATCGACCTGATCATCGGCGGGGAGCGGGTGAACGGCAGCACTTACACCGTGAAAGTCGGCGAGACCGTCGATCTGAGCGTGAACACGAACAAGTTGAAGGATGTGAAGAAGATCACTTACAGATCTGCAAAGAAAAGCGTTGTCTCAGTGTCCAAAAAGGGCAGGATAAAGGCGAAGAAGCCCGGAACCGCAAAGATCAGAGTGACCGTGAGATACGGCAGCAAGACAAAGAAAGCGTGGGTCAGGATCAAAGCAGAGGAGAAGCAGGGAAACATGATCGACACAAACACAGCTATCCTGAACGTGATAGTGGGAGACAGGTTCTTTTCGGTGGACCTGGAGAGTAATTCGTCCGCAGAGGCATTCTTTGAGAAGCTTAGAGGCGACGATCTCGAGATCGATATGAAGGATTACGGCGGTTTTGAAAAGGTGGGCACGCTTCCGTGGTCGCTTCCCACAAACGATACAAAGATAACCACAAAACCCGGCGACCTGATCCTGTATCAGGGCAACAAGCTCACGATCTACTACGACGAGAACACGTGGGATTTCACGAAGATCGGGCATTTGAACGGAGAGCCCGAAGAGATCGCGGAAGTGTTCGGAGGCAAGGAGGATATAAAAGCGGAGTTCTTCCTTGAGTGGACGGAGTGAGACTTTTGAAAGGATGTGAATCATGAGAATGAAGAGGTTTTTGGCGTTGCTTATCTGTTTTGTGATGGTTGTGAGTCTGTCTCCGGTCGTGGCAAATGCGGATACGGAAAAAGAGTATACTGTCATCCTCCTGCCCGGAGAAGGTACGGGGGAGCCGATCGTATATAGTACGAACAAGGATGAGATCACAAAGGGATGGAAAACTGCGGGAAACTGTGAGTTTTATCTGGATGACGACGGTTCTGTAGGGTTTTGCTTGAACGATGATCATTGCCCTGAGTCTTTTACCGAACCGCCACATAAGACCGTCGTGGGATGGGACGGGCATCCGGCATGCCTTTCTCCTGTCAAAAAAGGAACAAACAGCTATACTGCAATATGGGACAC
The DNA here is from genome assembly GCA_017958245.1 of Lachnospiraceae bacterium. Next base: position 1,311 of record JAGDDC010000184.1, on the reverse strand, counting down.
CAAACTGTTTGATGAATACTCTATCTGCGGTATCCCGCGCGCAGGTGGGGACCCCTACTCTTTTGCGGGGATCGGATGGATACTGATTGGAGAAGATATAAATGAAAATGTTGGCCTGTTGCTCTCCGATCCTATCACAGACGATGGAAATAAAAGGTTTTTAGGAGAATGGGAGGACGCTTGTCGTTTATGTGAAGAGATCTATCTCAGCAGTTTTTCAGAGTGGGAAAAGAGTTTGGTAATCCCTACATCTAAATCCGGTGTGGTTTATTATGTAGACGGTCAGGAGTGTCGCTCTTTGGAATTGAAAGAATCGAAGCTGTTTATCTTGTCCATAGATGAGGTTGATTACTATCTTGAAAAAGATAATTATGGTACCGATATTCCTTGGTGGACACGAACAGTTCAGGCCGATTCGGAAGACAGATATGTCGGTGTTACCGAAACGTCGTTAGAACGCTCGACGTATTATGAGAAAGAACAACTTACCGTTCGCCTCGCCTTTCAGGTCGACCTGAACGCACTCGGAGGTGTGCAGGCCCTGCCGCCCGCTCTTCCCGAGGGAGTGTTCTCCACAAAGACCGGAGTGTACAAGATCACTGACAAAGCAAAAAGAGAAGTACAGATGATCGAGGGCAATGTGTCAGCTAAAGGAGTCCTCACCGTCCCGAAGACAGTCACGTACAAAAAGAAAAAGTACAAGGTCACGTCTATCCGCGAAATGACCTTCGATGGGAACAGTGAGCTGAAGACGATAAAGATCACAGCCGGGAACCTGAGGGAAGTCGGAGACAACGCATTCCGCTTCATAAACAAGAAGGCCGTGTTCAAGATCAAGGGAACCGTAAAAGCCTTCAGGAAGCTGAGAAAAGTGATCAAGGCATCCGCCGGCCTTCCAAAGAAAGTGACGTTTAAGAGAATAAAGAACTGACCCGGTTTATCCGGGGTGATCACAACGGATGATCGATCGATCGGAGGTTTTTTACATATGAATAACAAAAAGAATGCGATCTTACTTGCAGGACTTCTCGTCCTGTCACTTGTGTGCATGATCATCGCAAATGTGATCCAGCACGGTAACGGAACCATCACGATATCAGACGGAGTGATCGAGGTTGACGAAAACTCCCCCATAAAGACCGAGGGAGAGCTCTACTACAAGCTCTACGTCCCCGAGACGGCGACCGAGGCGAACCCCGCTCCGGCGGTGCTCCTGCTTCACGGCTATCAGAACGACCACGAGACCTGCGCAGCTTACGCCATAGAGCTTGCGAAGCGCGGCGTGGTTGTCATGGCGCTTGACGAGTACGG
>JAGDDC010000183.1 GCA_017958245.1 Lachnospiraceae bacterium | reverse complement strand
TCTTTGTAAAATACAGCGACGATATGGAGTATACCTATATTTATCACTATGATTATTGGGCAAGCGGCGATAATGATATATCGTATTATGACGGGATGACCATGTTGCTTCAGCATGACAAGAGCGGAATAGAGTACACACCTCCATATAAGTACCTTTGCAAGCACCCGGAGGTTGAATGATCCGCCTTACAGCAGAAGAGCTGTCTGAAAGGACCGAATTAGGACGCCAAATCCATGATTATCGGATGACAATCATGGATTTGGCGTTATATAATTATGCATATATTTCAGTACAGAAAGGACGCGGAACATGGGAATCAACGCTAAAGAACAGATCGAAAACGGCAGTGCGGTACTCGGAATAGAATTCGGATCCACCAGGATCAAGGCAGTGCTCATCGGAGATGATTTCTCCGTTTTGGCTTCGGGCAGTCACACATGGGAGAACCATCTTGAGGACGGCATCTGGACATACCCTCTCGAAGAGATCCACGAGGGCTTCAGGTCCTGCTACGCTGACCTTAAGAAAGACGTAAAGGAGCGCTTCGGCGTGACGCTCAGGAAACTCTCCGGCATCGGCATAAGCGGTATGATGCACGGATACATGCCTTTCGATGAGAAGGACAACCTCCTTGTTCCGTTCCGTACATGGCGCAACACTATCACCGGAGAAGCTGCCGACATGCTCACCAAGCTCTTTGATTACAACATCCCTCAGAGATGGAGCATCGCTCATCTTTGCCAGGCGATCCTGAACAAGGAGCCCCACGTCGATAAGATCGCTTTCCAGACGACTCTCGCAGGCTATATCCACTTCAGGCTCACGGGTAAAAGGGTCCTCGGTGTGGGCGAGGCGTCCGGTATGTTCCCCGTCGATCCCGCTACCTGCGACTACGAGCCCGAGATGGCAGCCGCCTTCGACAGATTCCTTAAAGACCACGGTCTTACATATACACTGAAGGACATCTTCCCCGCAGTTCTCGGCGCCGGAGCACCGGCCGGCGAGCTCACTGCTGAGGGTGCAGCCTTCCTCGATCCCGAGGGCGACCTTGAAGCCGGCATTCCGCTCTGCCCTCCCGAAGGTGACGCAGGAACCGGTATGACCGCGACAAACAGCGTTGCAGTCAGAACTGCCAACGTTTCCGCCGGTACAAGTATCTTTGCGATGGTTGTTCTTGAGAAGAAGCTCAGCCGCGTTTACCGCGAGATCGATCTCGTGACCACACCCGCCGGTGACCTCGTCGGGATGGTTCACTGCAACAACTGCACTTCCGACCTCAACGCATGGATCGGGATCTGCAAGGAAGCTCTCGGCGTATTCGGAACCGAGATCGACACCAACATGCTCTACACCAAGCTCTTTGAACATGCACAGAACGGCGATCCCGACTGCGGCGGGGTTATCTCTTACAACTACTTCTCGGGCGAAGGCGTTACCGACCTCAACGAAGGCCGTCCTCTCCTTGCCCGCGAGCAGAACGCGAAATTCAGCCTCGCCAACCTCATGCGCGCGAGCCTTTACTCGAGCGTTGCAACCCTCAAGCTCGGCTGTGACATCATGCTGAGGGACGAAGGCGTCGCTGTCGACAGAGTACTCGGCCACGGCGGTCTCTTCAAAACGAAGGGCGTCGGCCAGTCGATCCTCGCCGCTGCTCTCAACGCTCCCGTTTCGGTCATGGAGACGGCAGGCGAAGGCGGTGCCTGGGGCATGGCTCTTCTTGCGGCTTTCCTCAAGTACTCGGGCGAGCTTTCGCTTTCGAAGTTCCTCGATGACAAGGTATTCGCCGGCATGAAAGCCGAGACGCTCGCGCCCGACACAAAGGCCGTTGAGGGCTTTAACGCCTATATCGAAACCTTTAAGAAAGCCCTCGAAGTCGAGAAAGCGGCGATCCAGGCTCTTAAATAAGGGCTCACTAAATTCCTCACAGACCATACCATTATCCGGCATTCACAGAACCGGGCCCGAAACAATAATATTAGAACCTTTTAGAATCTTTATACAGGAGTTACAGACATGTTAGAAACATTAAAAAAACTTGTTTACGCAGCAAATATGGAGCTGCCCCGCTACAACCTCGTTACCTTCACATGGGGTAACGTGAGCGCGATCGACAGAGAATCGGGACTTGTCGTTATCAAGCCCTCGGGTGTTGATTACGAGCGTCTCACTCCCGACGACATGGTTGTTGTTGACCTTGAAGGTAAGGTAGTCGAAGGAGACCTTCGTCCTTCGTCGGACACTCCCACCCATGTGGAGATGTACAAAGCTCTCCCCAAGGTCGGAGGTATCGTTCACACACATTCTTCCTACGCTACGAGCTGGGCTCAGTCGGGTCTTTCGATCCCCTGCTACGGCACGACACATGCGGATCATTTCTACGGATCCGTTCAGTGCCTGCGTTGTCTGAGCGCCGAAGAAATCGCCGAGAACTATGAGAAGAACACCGGACTTCTCATCAATTCGGCAGTAGCGAACACCGATTACATGGCTACGCCCGCAGTGCTTTGCAAGAACCACGGGCCTTTCACCTGGGGCAAGGATGCTCACGAAGCCGTTCATAACGCGGTTGTTCTTGAAGAAGTTGCCAAGATAGCATACATGACCAGACTCATCAATCCTTCCGTACAGCCGGCTCCCGATTCGCTCGTCGAGAAACACTACATGCGTAAACACGGACCCGGCGCATACTACGGACAGAAATAACATTAATGAGATGCAATATTTCTTATTGAAAAATTCCGTTCTAGGTGCTACAATGATAATGTTATATCGTTTCATAGGTTTTTCTATTTCATAAAATCACACAGCCCTAGGGCTGTAGCACTCAGAAAGGGTAGGCATCTCATGGACAGAAGAAGAAGAGACACAAAGGAAAGGTTTATCAAGTTTACATTAGAGAGGATCCGTACAAGCGGTGAGGACGACACAACGCTCCGCGATCTTGCCAAGGAATTCGGTATTTCCGCAGCAGCTCTCTACAACCATTTCGTTGACAAGGACGAGC
>JAGDDC010000182.1 GCA_017958245.1 Lachnospiraceae bacterium | reverse complement strand
TTCGGAGCCATCCTCTCCTTGTACCACATCTCGGTGACTTCCTCCGCCGGGCGCTGCTCGATCTTGATGTCTGCGCCTGTCGCGGTGTTCAGGTCGATCGTCGATGTAGGCGCGCACACGTATACGGGTATGTTGTATCTCTTCGCGACCGTCGCAACGACCGATGTTCCGATCTTGTTTGCTGCATCTCCGTTGGCTGCAACGCGGTCACAGCCCACGAACACTGCGTCTACCCATCTGTTCTTCATGACACTTGCGGACATGTTGTCGCATATAAGCGTCACGTCAAGTCCCGACTCGTAGAGCTCGTAAGCGGTAAGTCTCGCCCCCTGGAGCAGAGGTCTCGTCTCATCCGCATATATCCTGAAATTGTATCCCCTCTCGTGTCCCAAGTACATGGGCGCCGTCGCCGTTCCGTACTTGATGGTCGCGAGCTTTCCTGCGTTGCAGTGTGTCAGCAGTCCGTCTCCGGGCTTTACAAGCGACAGCCCGTACTCGCCGATGGACTTGCACACCTGGACGTCCTCATCCCTTATAGCCACAGCCTCGTCGTGAAGGATCTTCACGATCTCTTCAACGCTCTTGTCCTTGTTTGCAAGGCAGGTCTGATCCATACGGTTCAAAGCCCATGAAAGGTTGACGGCCGTAGGTCTTGCCGAGTCAAGATAATCCTTTGCCTTCTTGAACTCAGGGTAGAACTCGTCAAATGATCCCGCCTTGATCCTCTTTGAAGCGAGGTAGAGGCCAAATGCCGCCGCCACGCCTATAGCGGGTGCCCCGCGCACCTGAAGCAGGTAGATCGCCGTCCAGATCTCCTTCTGCTCTGTGAGCTCGAGGATCACCGTGTTTCCGGGAAGCTTCGTCTGATCGATTATGACGAGCGCGTCTTTTTCCTCATCGAGTGCAACGGTTTCGATTTCCATGATAGACTTTTTTTCACTCATTTCAAACTTTCCTCCCTAGTTTTTGTATTTTGCGATCGCCTCTTCGATTGCCCTGCGGTAATCCGCTCCGGTCATGAACTTCGTCCTGTTCATGATGTAGTTCTTTGCGAGCGTCACTATGATCCTCTCAGCGCGCGCCCTCTTGTTCTCGTCCGCGATCGTAGTGATGTCCTTGTTGTTCGCCATGCCGACGATACGTCTGATGGACTCGAGTCCCGCAACTCCCGCGGTGTCAGCGAGAACCGTCGAGAGATAGTACTCCATGAAGCCCTCGGTCTTTGCCATGATGTCCGTGACGTTCTCTCTGTAGGCAACCTTGAACTTCTCAACGAACTTGTCCACGATCTCCTCGATGCAGTCAAGCACCCATGTGCAGAACTCCTGCTTCTTCACGGGATCCTCGATCGTAGCGTCGCCATTTGCCCAGGCAAAGAACATGTTCGCGATGACGTTTCCTATGTCGTAGCCCATGGGTCCGTAGAAAGCGAACTCGGGGTCGAAGGCAAATGTGTGCTCCTTGTTGATGAAGATCGAACCCGTGTGGAGATCGCCGTGGATCAGCGACTGGGCGTTGTTCATGAAGTCAAACTTGAGCTTCGCGGCCTCAAGTCTCAGAGCCTTGTCATCGTACAGCTCTTTCTGTACGAACTCGGCGTTCGGAGGGAACACGTTGTTCCTGTGGTTGTAGTCTATGTAAGGCTCGCTGTAAACCAGGTCCTCGGATATCTCACAGAGATCCGGGTTGATGAAAGCCTTGACGTTCTCCTTCTTCTCCTTGTGTCCCATGACCACGTCGGTCGTGAGCAGCAAAGTGTTTACAAGGAAGGTCGAGATCTGCTCTGCGAACTTCGGGAAGATCTCGTGGTTGATCAGCGCGGAGCGCATCATCGAGTGTCCGACCATATCCTCCATGATCATGGCACACATAACGCCGTCATAGAGATATACCTTGGGAACAAGTCCGGGAGCACTCTTCTCCTGGATGCCTAAGATCTTCGCCTCGATCCTGCCCCTGTCAGTAGAGAGCTTCATGTTGGCATCGATCCTCGTGCACTCTCCAGCCTGCTTTACTATGATCGACCTGCCGGTCGACTCATCCTTGAGCCTGAACACATAGTTTAAGTTTCCGTCGCCGATCTCGTTGCACACAAGCTCGGTTCCCGGTTTAAAGTACTGTATCTTCTCCTCCACATACTCGGCGATATCCCCTGTACTCATCAAAAAATAGTTATCAAAGCGCGACATATCCAGTCCTTTCCGCCTCGGAGCATCTGCCTGTCAGTTCTCCGGGCTTTGTCTTTTCTTTAGATCCCCTCATCAATCCTGCTTCTTGGTTGCATATGCTGCCACGAGTGCGAGTCCGAGGACAGCGCCCTTTACTGCGGGCAGTACGTAGAACGGAACCGCAAGTATCGTAAGTCCGTTCTCAAGTGTCGATACCAGGCAGGCGCCTATCATGGTGCCTATGGCGTTGGGCTTCTCCGCCCCGCCTACCGTACGGCCTACGAAAACTGCTGCCAGAGAAGGCATCAGGTAGTCGTCACAGCACATAACCTGTGCGGAGCTTCCTCTCGAAGCGACCATGATACCCGCTATAGCGATGAACACCGCGGTGATCATGCCGGCCATGTAACGGTACTTCTTCGTGTTGATACCCGAGAGCTTGGCAGCCTGCTTGTTGCCGCCCATCGCGTACAGGTATCTGCCCTGCTTGGTGTAGTTTAAGAACACGTGCGCCGCAGCGACACACACAAACATGATGATGATGATCCAGGGAGCTCGTCCTATGGCCGAGAAGCCATCTGTGAGCGCCGTCCTCACGGGATCTGCGCCCCACGAGGTCTTCATACCTGTCGAAACAGCACCACCGCCGATATACCACTGGCCGATACCCTGATGCACGAACATCAGCGCACAGGTCGCGAGCATATCCGGGATCTTACATACGAGTATGAGGAACATCGTCAGCTGGTACATAACCAGCGTCACAACTATCGTGATCAATATGCACAGCCAGAGCGGCAGTCCGAACCACAGGAACGTTGACACGAACACGTACGCCGAGCAGCTCGCGAGAGTTGCGGCCGACATATCGAAGCCGTCCGCAGCCATCGTCACTGTGGCCGCTATTGCGAACACTGTCGTGATAGCCATCGATCTGAGGATATTGATCATATTGCTCGAGTTCATGAACAGGCTGCCCTTGATGGCTGAAAACGCTATAAAGCACAGGACAAGTGCAAATACCGCCGCCCAGTTGACCATGAACCGGCCTACATTTATTCTTCCGTCTTTTCTCAGTGCCTTCATCTTAACCTCCGGTTTTCTCAAACGGCCGAAGCCTGTTCTCCTGTTTTGCCGCCTACTGCGTAGTACATGATCTCGTCGTCCGTCGTCTTGGACGTCTCGAGCTCAGCCATGATCTGCCCGCTGTACATGACATATATCCTGTCCGTGAGCGACAGCAGCTCCGAGTCTTCGCAGGTAGCGTAGATAACTCCCTTGCCCCTCTTTGCGATCTCGTTTATGAGATGGAAGATATCCTGCTTGGCAGCGACGTCAACGCCCTTCGTGGGCTCGTCGAAGATGTAGACCTCCCCGTCGGCTGTGAGCCATTTGCCAACGGCAACCTTCTGCTGATTGCCTCCCGAGAGGTTCTTGACGAGCTGCCTGATGGTCGGGGTCTTGATCCCGAGCCTCTCCACGTAGTTGTCCGCGTTCGCGTTGACCAAAGCGTTCTGTACGAACGAGAGCTTACAGAACTTGCTCAAAGCGGCAGCCGAGAGGTTCAAGGCAACGTTCTCCTCGACCAAGACTCCCTCCTTGCGCCTCTCCTCAGGCACAAACGCGATGCCGCTCTTCACGGCGCCCGCGGGGTTCTTTATATCGAGCTCCTTGCCGTTTAGCACGACCTTTCCGCCGGTCTTTTTGTAAGCTCCGAAGATCGTCTTGCACAGCTCCGACTTGCCCGCTCCGACGAGACCCGCTATGCCGACTATCTCTCCCGCCTTCACGTTGATCGAGACATCCTTTACCCTGCCGTCTGCACCGCTTAAGTTCTCCGTCCTGAAGATCTCGTCGCCTATCTCGCAGACTTCCTTCGGGAAACTCTCCTCGAATGACCTTCCGAGCATCTTCTCGACGATCTCCCTCGTGGTAGTCTCCTCCGTCACCGGCGAGTTGTCGACTATCTGTCCGTTCCTCATGACGGTGTAGGTCTCGCAGATCTCAAGTATCTCGTTCAGTCTGTGCGATATGAAGATGACCGCTATGTTTTCCTTGTCCCGCAAATGAGTCACGACGTCGAAGAGTTCCTTTGTCTCCGTTGTCGAGAGCGGCGCGGTCGGCTCGTCAAGTATCAGGAAATTACACTCTTTTCTTATCGCCCTCGCGATCAGCACCATCTGCTTCTGAGCGAGGGAGAGGTTCTGCACCAGCGTGTTCACGTTGATGTTCTTGATATGTAAGCGCTCAAGGGCCTTCGCGGCCTCCTTTCGCGTTTTTTTCCAATCCATGGTCACTCCGCCGCTCATGACCATCTCGTTGATCAT
>JAGDDC010000181.1 GCA_017958245.1 Lachnospiraceae bacterium | reverse complement strand
GACGACCGCCAAGGTCAAGGAGATGACACTTGACGACATAAGGAAGGCTCTCGGGATGACTGCCGACGACGACAAGAAGACGGCCTTCACTCTCGAGGTGAGGACGGCTGCGACCACCAAGAAGCCCGCGACCGGATCGAGGTTCATCGAGATCCCCGGTCAGACGGACGCACCCACGGTCACTCTCACTGCTGCGGCCGACGGCTACAAGGTCGGCACGATCACCAAGGCTGCGACAGACACGACAGCCAAGCCTGCTTACGAGTTCCTTGTGACGACCATAGCGGACCGCGACAGCGGACTCATAGATTTCACTACGGTCAAATGGTCCGCGGTCAAGGACAACGCTCTCTTAAAGCCCACGACCAAATCAAGCTACAAGCTGACCGACGGTCAGAAGAAAGACATAAAGATGCAAGATCCGAACGCTGTCATCCTGCTCCGCCGCAAGGGTATAGCAGGAGGCGCAAAGTCGGCGACAGTGCTTCCGTCACTCTACACAAGCGTTACGATACCTGCGCTTGCGCCTGCCGTAAGCCCGTCACCTTCGCCTACAGGGGAACCTTCCCCGACACCGTGACCAAGCTGAATACACACAGATATCAGACCTCCCCGCCGGGATGACCGGCCGGGAGGTTTCTTCATGTGTGCCGAGGGCTGAGCGAACGGTCATCGAGCGGACTGTGTCAAGAGATGCAGCCCCTCGGCACGTCCATCTTGACTTTACTCCTCTCTTGCCACATAATAGTAGCGGTGTATCAGCGCCTGCGCTGAAAACTTCAACAGAATGGGGAACGTCATGTCAAACAAGTATTCGAAAAAGAGATCAAAACACAAGACCGCGCCGGGGTTTAACTATCTTTTGCTCCCGGTCTTACTCATAGTATCAGTAGTACCGCTCATAGTGCACTCCTATATCTTCAACACTTGGCTTGCGGGTTATGATTATTACTCGGACGACGAAGTCTCGGTGGACTTCTTCCTCGCCTGGAAGATGTGGACTTTTGTCGCGCTCAGCGCAGTGATAGCCTGTGTCCTCGTCTACAAGGTCATAAAAGAGAAGAGGCAGATCAGGTTCTCGGTCATCTACCTGCCGCTTGCGGGGTACGCAGTGCTTGCGATACTCTCGAGCGTCTTCTCGGATTACAACTACTTCTCGTACATGGGCATAGCGGACCAGTTCGAGTCGCTGTTTGCGCTGCTGGGCTACTGCCTTGTGGCTTACTATGCTTTCCTTGTCGTGAGGGAGGAGAAGGACGTCAAGACGGTACTTTGGTTCCTCGCGGGAGGAGCGCTGATCATGCTTCTGATCGGTCTCTCACAGGTTTCCTCGGCAGACTTTTTCAGGACCAACTTCGCAAAGCACCTCATCACCTCGGAGGACCTTCTCTCGAAGGGAGAGTTTGAATTCAAGTTCGAGGAGAACAGAGTGTACCTGACCCTCTACAATCCCAACTACGTCGGGTCCTACACTTCGCTTTTGTTCCCCACCTTCCTCATGGGCGTGTTCTACTTCGAAAAGCTCTGGCAGAAAATCTTCTTTGGCGTGCTCTCCGTTGGAACCATACTTACGCTCCTCGGATCGCTCTCGAGGGCGGGTTTCATCGGCGTACTTGCGGCTCTCGTGCTGATCGGAGTCATGATCTTAAAGAACTTCAAGAAGCACTGGATAGCGATCGCGGCAGCTTTCGTGCTGATCGCGGGCATAGTCGTGGGCTACAACATATACACGGGAGGATCGTTCCTCGGAAGGCTCTTTAGCGGATTTAACGTTGAGAAGACAGAGACTCATCTTCAGAAGGTCTCGACAAATGATGACAGCGTGGACATAGTCTATGACGGCAACACGCTCTCGATAGATCTGAAGGTAAGCAAGTCAGGCAATCTGACCCTCAAGACGGTCGATGGCGACGGGAAAGAAGTCGATTACTCTCCCAACTCAGATATGACAGGATGGGTGACCTCCGACGAGCGATTTAAGGATATCAGGATCGTGCCCGCATCCGTGGACAACAGCGTGTTCGGATTCATCGCGAAGATCGAGGGCAGAGACTGGACCTTCACAAACGGAGTGGAGGACGGAACTTACTACTTCAGAAGCCCCTACGGCAAGTACGTGAAACTCAAAGAGACACCATCCGCCGAGTGGATGCTCGAGCGCGGGCGCTCCTTCTCGGGCAGATTCTATATCTGGAGCAAGACGCTCCCGCTGCTCAAAGACTACTTCTTCCTTGGGAGCGGTGCGGATACCTTCCAGATCGTATACCCGAACACTGATTTCGTGGGACTGTACAACTACGGATACTACGGACAGATCATGACCAAGCCCCATAACCTCTATCTCCAGATAGGGGTGCAGACCGGTGTGCTCTCCCTGCTGTGCGTGCTGGCGTTCTACATCATGTACTTCATCATGAGCGTGAAGCTGCTGTGGAAGACCTCCTCGAAGCTCAGGCTTGTGGGCATCGGAACTCTCGCGAGCTCGTTCGGATACATGGTGGTCGGCATCATCAACGACTCGACCATCACGGTCGCGCCGCTGTTCTGGACACTCATAGGACTCGGCATGGCGATCAACTGGCTGATCAAGAAGGAAGACGGTTCGGCGCAGGTCTCTCAGGTACCTGCGGGCAAATAGTTTTTGGAGATACCGGAAATGAGCGATTTTGACTTTCTGATAGTCGGAGCGGGGCTCTTTGGCTCCGTCTTTGCAAGACAGGCAATGGACAAGGGAAAGAAGGTCCTTGTCATAGACAAACGCGATCACATAGGCGGCAACGTGTACACGGAGCAGATCGAAGAGATCAACGTGCACCGCTACGGCGCGCATATCTTCCACACATCCGACAGGGAGGTCTGGGACTATATGTGCCGGTTTGCGGAGTTTAACAACTTCGTCAACTCGCCGGTCGCGGTATACGGCGACGAGCTCTACAACCTTCCCTTCAACATGAACACCTTCAGCCGCATGTGGAACATAAAGACTCCCGACGAGGCGAAGGCCATCATTGAAAGGCAGATAAAAGAGGCGGGGATAAAAGAGCCGAAGAACCTCGAGGAGAAGGCTCTCTCGCTGGTGGGAAGAGACGTCTACGAGAAGCTCATAAAGGGCTACACGAGGAAGCAGTGGGGAAGAGACTGCAAGGATCTCCCTCCCTTCATCATCAGCCGCCTGCCGCTCAGGTTCACGTACGACAACAACTACTTCAAGGATCCGTACCAGGGCATACCAAAGGGCGGGTATACGGACATCATCTTAAAGCTCCTCGAAGGCGCGAATGTCCGTCTTGGGACAGCATTTGCGGAGACGATGACCGACCTTGCGGACAGGGTAATCTACACGGGTATGATAGACGGATACTACGGTTTCAGGTTCGGTCATCTCGAGTACAGGACGCTCAGGTTCGAGACCGAGGTCCTCGACACGGACAACTTCCAGGGCAACGCGGTGGTGAACTACACCGACGAGAGCGTGCCCTTCACGAGGATCATAGAGCACAAGCATTTTGAGTTCGGGAGACAGGAAAAGACCGTCATCTCAAGGGAGTATCCCGCGGAGTGGAGCGAGGGGAGTGAGCCCTACTATCCCTTAAACAACGACAGGAACAACGAGCTTTACGAGAGATATGCGGGGCTTGCAGCCGGGGAGAGCAAGGTCTTCTTCGGCGGAAGGCTCGGACAATACAAGTATTACGATATGGACAAGGTCGTTAGAAGCTCTCTGGAGCTTTCAAAGGAGCTTCTGTGAAGCGCGGACCCATAAAGGCGGACAGGGATCCGCTTGTTTGACATGAACACAAAAGAACTGCTCAAAAGCAAAAGCTTCTACAGAAAAGTCCTGGCAGTGTCGGTGCCCGTGATGATACAGAACGGCATCACCAACTTTGTCGGACTTCTTGACAACATCATGGTCGGCCGCATCGGGACGGACGAGATGTCCGGAGTCTCGATAGCCAACCAGCTTCTCATGGTATTCAACCTGTGCATCTTCGGTGCAGTCTCGGGTGCGAGCATCTTCGGAGCACAATTCTTCGGCAAGAAAGACTATGAAGGCATGACCTACACGATGAGGTTCAGACTCTACGTGTGCTTAGGTCTGTGCGCCCTCGGGATCACGGTCTTCTTGGCAGCGGGAGAGCCGCTGATCCTCGCCTTCCTTCAGGGAGAAGAGGGCGTGGGCAACGCAGCGAGAACGCTCGAGGTGAGCAAGGAGTATCTCGCGATCATGCTCACGGGACTCGTGCCGTTCACCATATCGCAGTGCTATTCGAGCATCATGAGGGAGATAGGGGACACCATAGTGCCCATGGTTTCGGGGATCGCCGCCGTGGCGGTGAACCTCGTGTTCAACTATATACTGATATTCGGAGAATTCGGCGCGCCCAGACTCGGAGCGGCGGGCGCGGCTATCGCGACCGTGCTCTCGAGAGTGGTTGAGGCGCTGATCGTGGTCATCTGGTCGCACACCCACAGGGAGAGGTACAGGTACATCAAGGGCCTGTACAGGTCATTTCACATACCTGCGGCCCTGATGAAAAAGATAGCAAAAAAAGGAGCCCCGCTGATAGTCAACGAGACTTTGTGGTCGGCCGGCATGGCGATGCTCAACCAGTGTTATTCGGTCCGCGGACTTGAGGTCATCGCGGCGATGAACATAGCATCCACCATCAACAACCTCTTCTATGTGGTGTTCATAGCCCTCGGCAACTCTGTTGCCATCGTTGTGGGCCCGATGCTCGGCGCAAATGAGATGGATGAGGCGAAACACACCGCAAAGGCGATGATCGTCTTTGCCACGATGTCCTGCTTCCTAGTCGGCGCCGTGCTCGTGGCGGTGGCGCCATTCTTCCCGCTGATCTACAAGACGGAGGAGTCTGTGCGCTCGCTGGCGTCAAGCTTCATAGTGGTCTGCGCCTGCTGTATGTCGATATACGGCTTCGTCCACGCCACCTACTTTACGCTCAGGTCCGGAGGCAAGACTTTCATCACCTTCCTCTTTGACAGCGCATTTGTCTGGGCCGTCAACGTACCGGTGGCCTTTATCATATCGAGATTCACGGGCATGCCTATCGTCTGGCTGTTCCTGTGCGTTCAGCTGACCGATCTGATCAAATGCGTGGTCGGATGGATACTCGTGAAAAAGGGCATCTGGCTGAACAACATAGTGGAAGACAAGGCGGCATAAGACTTAGTTTGCAGGTTTTATGTCGAGGCACAGTCTGCGGAGCCTGAGGTTGCGAGCATCTTCAGCCCGTGGTCTATGGCGGGCAGCACCGGGATCAGGTTCTCCCTTGCGGCCTTCTCGCTTCCGGGAAGGTTTATGATGAGAGAATCGCCGCGGATACCCGCGCGTCCTCTTGAGAGACACCCTCTGGGCGTGATCTTCATGCTCTCCGCGCGCATCGCCTCGGGGATGCCGGGAGTCTCCCTCTCGATCACTTCAAGCGTGGCCTCGGGCGTCACGTCTCTCTTTGAAAAACCTGTTCCTCCGGTTGTGAGGATCAAGCTGCAGCTCATCTCGTCGGAGCATTTTATGAGTTCCGATGCGATGAGCTCTTTTTCGTCTGGAACGATCTTCGTGTATATCACTTGATACCCTTGTTCCTTAAGTATCTCGCAAAGCGCGGGGCCCGAGGTGTCGATCCTCTCGCCCGAAGCGCCCTTGTCGCTCACGGTTATAACTGCAGCTGTCATAGCTTCTCCTTTCCTTGGGCTTTACGTGCCCGGTCTGCGCCCTGCCACGTCAGGCCTTGTCACGTGGCGGTTTAAAAGGTCCTGCCTGCAGGTGCTCAGTTTTCTCTCCGCTCGTAGTCCCCGTGCACGCCGCCCGTCTTCTTTAGGAGGCGGAGGCCGTCGATCACCATGTCCTTCTGCACGGCCTTGCACATATCGTAGACGGTGAGAGCTGCGACGGAGGCAGCAGTGAGTGCTTCCATCTCGACACCCGTCCTGCCGCGGCACGAGACGGTGGCGCATATGTCTACGCTCAAAGTCTCCTCGTTCAGGCTCAGATCGAGGTCGACGGAATCTGTCATGACCGGATGGCACATGGGAATGATGTGCGGCGTCTGCTTTGCGCCCATGATGCCCGCGACCTGCGCGACCGTCAGGACATCACCCTTCTTCATGCCTCCGCTCTTTATCAGGTCAAATGTCTCCCTGTTCACTCTGACTGAGACGGCTGCGACAGCAGTGCGGCAGGTCACGTCCTTGTCCGATACGTCCACCATCCTCGCGCGTCCCTGATCGTTAAAATGCGTAAAATCTTTGTCCATGGTCTCATCCCCCTATGCGGTTCATGCTGCGGCCCGCCTCGCTCAGCGCCTCCTCGGAGAGCTTTCCGTGGCTTCTCGGCTTGCACATGATGGCCTCCATGATCTTCTCCTTCATGGCCTCCCTGTCCATCCCCTTTATGCAGATCTCGTCGCGGGAGTGGAGACAGGGCTTTAACATGCCGTCTGCCGTCAGCCTGATCCGGTTGCACTCGCTGCAAAAATCTCTCGTGACGGGGCTTATGAGCCCGATGTCTCCGAGCGCACCGGGTAGCTTGTAGAGCCTTGCGACCCCGCCCCTGTGGGGCTGGGGGACGAGCCCCTCAAGCTTTGAGAGCACCAGCTCGCTGCTCACAAAGGCAGCCTTGTCAAAGTCTTCGTATTTGAGCATCGGCATCAGCTCTATGAAGCGG
>JAGDDC010000180.1 GCA_017958245.1 Lachnospiraceae bacterium | reverse complement strand
GCAAGGGACAGAGAGGCATGATCGTCTCCCAGCCGAAGGCCGGCAAGACGACGCTGCTTAAGCAGATAGCGAGGTCCATCTGCCTGAACCATCCGGAGATGCACCTGATCATCCTGCTCATAGACGAGAGACCCGAGGAAGTCACGGATATGAAGGATTCGATCAAGGGAGAGAACGTCGAGATCATATATTCGACATTTGACGAGAAGCCCGAGAACCACATGAGGGTTTCCGAAATGGTCATCGAGCACGCCAAGAGACTTGTGGAGCACAAAAAGGACGTTGTGATACTGCTCGACAGCATCACAAGGCTCGCGAGAGCCTACAACCTGACCGTCACCGCAAGCGGAAGGACGCTGTCAGGCGGACTCGACCCCGCGGCTCTCTATATGCCGAAGAAGTTCTTCGGAGCAGCGAGGAACATGAAGGAGGGCGGAAGCCTCACCATACTTGCGACTGCGCTCGTCGAGACGGGAAGCCGCATGGACGACGTCGTGTTCGAGGAGTTCAAGGGAACGGGCAACATGGAGCTCGTCCTCGACCGCAACCTCTCCGAGAGGAGGATCTTCCCCGCGATCGACCTTCCCAGGTCCAGCACGAGAAGAGAAGACCTGCTCCTTGCGCCGTACGAGATGGAGGCGAGCAATCTCATGAGGAGGGCTTTCAACAGCTCGAGACCTGAGGAATCCGTCGAGAGGATCATCGCACTCTTTTCTCAAACGCGCAGAAATACCGAGTTCTGCGAGATCCTCAAAAAAACAAAAATAATTTTTTAGGGTATTGCAATCTTAAAAGTCACATGCTATACTTATAAAGCTGTTTGTTCGTGACTAAAGACATTTGAATGAATGTTCTTTATCGAGTCAGGATAAAGATTGATATAGTGAGGTGAAAGACGATGAGAGAAGATGTACAGCCTAAGTACTACCAGGCTAAGGTTACCTGCAACTGTGGCAACGAGTTCACGACAGGTTCAACAAAACAGGAGATACACGTCGAGATCTGCTCAAAGTGCCATCCGTTCTATACCGGACAGCAGAAGCAGGCGCAGGCTCGCGGTGCTATTGACAGATTCAACCGTAAGTACGGTCTTGGCAATAACTAGTTACACACATAAAAAGGGGTTGAGGTTGCGAAATCTCAACCTATTTTTAGGTTAAGGGAAGATTTTGAGGGGAAAACTGATGAGATCATCCGGAATCGGCGGCCAGGCGGTCATGGAAGGCGTAATGATGAAGAACAAAGACAGATACGCCGTAGCCGTGAGAAAGCCTGACAAAGAGATAGAAGTCAAGGTATCTGAATACAAGAGCCTCGGGGAGAAGTATCCCTTCTTTGCGCTCCCCATCATCAGAGGCATGGTGGCCTTTGTGGAATCACTGATCATAGGCATGAAGACGCTCACTTTCTCCGCGGAGTTCTTCGATGAAGAGCCCGGGGACAAGAAGGGCAGCAAGAAGAAGGAAAAGAACAAGTCGAACGACAAAGTCGTCACGGCTGTCACGATCGTGCTGTCAATCATCATAGCGGTAGGGATCTTTATGATCGGTCCTTACTTTATCTCGCGCGCCCTCTCGAAGGTGATAGAGTCTGAGGTTGTCCTCACTCTCATTGAGGGTGTCATCAGAGTGATCCTCTTCCTCGGCTATATCATCGCGATATCGCAAATGAAAGAGATCAGGCGAGTTTTCATGTATCACGGCGCGGAGCACAAGTCGATCAACTGTATCGAGAGCGGTCTTGAGCTTACTGTGGAGAACGCCATGAAGAGCTCGAGATTTCACAAGCGCTGCGGGACGAGCTTCCTGCTCGTTGTCATGTGCATCAGCATACTGCTGTTCATGTTCATCAGGGTGGATGCGGCATGGCTCAGAGTCCTGCTCAGAGTCCTTCTCGTGCCCGTGATCGCAGGCATCTCCTATGAGTTCATCAAGCTCGCGGGACGAAGCGACAACGCTGTTGTAAACGTGCTCTCAAAGCCCGGTCTCTGGCTTCAGAGGCTGACTACGAGGGAACCCGAGGCGGACATGTTGGAGTGCGCCATAACCTCAGTCGAAGCTGTGTTTGACTGGAAGGCTTACCTTGAGGGGGCTGAAGAGAGTTCCAAAGAGGATTCCGAAGAGGTTCCTGAGGAAAAGGTATCCACAAAGAAGAACTCAAAGAGATCGAAGAACGTGAAGCCCTTGAAGGATGAGAAGAGCGTTCAGCCCGAGCGTCTCGACGAGGAGGGCGACGACGAGATAGATTTCCTCGACTTCAAGTTCTCGCGCGGCGAGGAAAAGAAGACGGAGGAGAACGCACAGCCGGAAGAGGCTCATTTGCCTTCGGAGGAGACTTTAGAGTCCGAGGAGGCAGAGATCGCAGAGCCTTCGGAAACAGAGACAGAGGATCGCAAAGAGACCGGATCCTATGTGGAGACTTCTCCCGAGAGCGGTTATATGATGACTCCCGAGGAGGAAGAGGACGACGAGATCCTCAAGAAACTTGACAAGTATTTTGAGACCAGGAAGAAGGGCAAGAAAGGCAATGACTAAGACTTACGGCGAAGCGTTAAGAGACGCGTCTTGCCTGCTCGAGAGTCGCGGGATCCCTGACGCGGGACCGGACGCCTGGTATATCATGTCAGAGGTCAGCGGGTTTTCAAGAGCCGTTTTTTGGGCGAGAGAAGATCTCGCCATGCCGGAAGAAAAACTTGAGACCTATCTGAAAATGATAGATAAAAGAGCCGCTCATGTACCGCTCCAACATATACTTGGGGAGCAGGACTTCTGCGGCTTATCTTTTACCGTGAACCCTGACGTGCTCGTTCCCAGACAGGACACTGAGGTTCTGGTCGAAAAGTGCGTGGATCTTGCAAGAGGCAGGCGTGTACTTGACCTGTGCACGGGAAGCGGATGCATACTCATAAGCCTCGCGGTGCTCGCATGGATAAAGAGCGGCGTTGGCGCGGACATATCTGAGAAAGCGCTTCTTGTAGCCCGTGCAAACATGGAGAAGAACAGTGAAAGCCTTAAAAAAGCCGGAGATCCGCCGCTTGGATTCGTGAAGAGCGACTTGTTTGAGCATGTGGAGGGAGAATTTGATCTGATAGTGTCAAACCCTCCATACATAAGGAGCGGCGAGATAGAGGGCCTCATGGAGGAAGTGAGGGACCACGAACCGCGTCTGGCTTTGGACGGCGGCGAGGACGGACTTTACTTCTACAGAAGGATCGTAAAGGAAGCGAAGGGGCATTTGAGCGCTGACGGAGCGATAGCTTTTGAGATAGGCTGCGACCAGAGAGTCGCGGTCGAAGAGATACTCAGAGAAAACGGTTTTAGGGGGATCAGGTCTTACAGGGACCTCGCGGGCCTCGACAGGGTCGTGACGGGATATGTGAGAGAAGCCTGAGCCCGGTCCCGGCATACCGGGAGAAAGGAAGATCCGTCGTGAGGGCGGACATGAAAAGACTATGTTTGATAAATTGGAAGATCTGCTGAAAAGATATGAGGAGCTTCAGCAGGAGCTCTCGCAGCCCGAGGTCGTGAGCGATACGGGCAGATTCCGCAAGCTCATGAAGGAGCAGAGCGACCTCGCTCCCATAGCGGACAAATACAGGGAATACAGAGATACAAAGCAGACTATAGCTGACAGTCTCGAGATCCTCGACACCGAGAAGGATGAGGAGATGAGGCAGATGGCAAAGGACGAGCTCGCCGAGAGCAGGGACGCGCTTGAGAAGATAGAGGAGGAGCTCAAGATCCTCCTTCTGCCCAAGGACCCCAACGATGAGAAGAACGTCATCGTGGAGATCAGAGGCGGCGCGGGCGGAGACGAAGCTGCTCTCTTTGCCGCGGAGCTTTACAGGATGTACGCGAAGTATGCCGAGACCAAGCGCTGGAAGGTCGATATGATGAACCTGAACGAGAACGGCATCGGCGGCTTCAAGGAGTGCATCTTCATGCTCGAGGGACAGGGGGTCTACTCGAGGATGAAGTACGAGAGCGGCGTTCACCGTGTACAGCGCGTTCCCGTGACTGAGTCGGGCGGCCGCATCCACACCTCGACAGCGACCGTGGCGATCATGCCGGAGGCTGAGGAGGTTGACGTGGAGCTTGACATGAACGACTGCAAGTTCGATGTCTTCAGGGCTTCGGGAAACGGCGGCCAGTGTGTCAACACGACGGACTCTGCGGTGCGACTGACACACATTCCCACAGGCATCGTGATCTCCTGCCAGGACGAGAAGTCCCAGCTTAAAAACCGCGACAAGGCGCTCAAGGTGCTGCGCGCAAAACTCTACGAGCTGGAGCTTGAGAAGGCTCACGACGCAGAGGCGGAGGCGAGGAAGAGCCAGGTAGGAACAGGTGACCGCTCCGAGAAGATCAGGACTTATAACTTCCCTCAGGGCAGGTGTACGGACCACAGGATCCATTTCACTTCATACCGCTTAAACGACATCATGAACGGCGACCTTGACGAAGTTATAGACAGCCTGATATCAGCGGATCAGGCGGCCAAACTCGCAAAGAGCGATGCGGAATGACCGGCCTGCTTATCAATGTTTATCACGGATAACTGAGCCTGAAACAATATATGGATGAACAGACGAGAATTATGAAGGGAAAGAAAAGATGACGCGAAAACACAAGGTGATTGTTTTTTCTGTCGTGGCAGCAGCAGTGACTTGTCTCGCGGTTGTAGGATCGATCGTGCTGTGTGGAAAACAGGATCCGCCTGCGCCGGAAGAGCCGGAATTCATTGCCTATGATGCGCCCGGTGTGGGTCAGGGGGCAATACATGCCACAGTCGAGGAAATATATGAAGACTATGTCATCGTAAAGTGCTATGAGGTCCTTTCGGGTCCTTTCTTATGCGGAGACAGGGTAAAGGTGAGCAAGCATAACATCTCGAGCGTACCCGTTCCGGATATGAAGGTTAATGACACTATCAGAGTGTTGAGTTATTCAGGTGTCAATAAAGAAGATGATTTGCTTGTTCCGGGACAGATAATCTCTATTTTTCTTGTAGATGACAAGGGTGAAGTGATCGATTGGAAAGAGTAAAACAGCGAAGGGTTATTGCATTCTTGCGACAGCCCTTTTT
>JAGDDC010000179.1 GCA_017958245.1 Lachnospiraceae bacterium | reverse complement strand
GATGGGCGTAGGTGTCGGAGTGGGCGTGGGAGTAGCTTCCACAGCCTGTGTGGGAACATTTGCCTCCTCGACGGGAGCCTTTGTGGGCTCGGGCGTCGGTGTATCAGTGGGCACATCCACTACCAGAGCGTCCATGCTCGTGTACCCCTCAACAGTCGATGCGGATGCGCCGAACATGACCTGCTTTACATCAAAACCTGTCGATGTCACTATGCCGAGCTTCTCAATGCCAAGATCGAGTATGAAGTTATTGTGGAACAGATCGTAAGGCGTGTGGGACTCTGTCCCCGAGATACCGAGCGTAAGTATCGCCACTGAGAAACCTGCGACAGCAGAGGCGACCGCTATGATCGAGGTCACTGCCTTCTCACGCTTCATGACGAGATACTTCTTTTTGAGAAGCACGCTGAGAAGCACTATGGGCATCACAAGCAGGAAGAGTACTCCCGGCATGCACTCCCAGATGCCGTGCAGGGCTTCCTTCCAAAACTCGGTCGCGTCTCCGGCGTTCTGCTGTACCGAATACAGCGAGATAAAGGTCTTGAATATATGTCCGTAGACTAGCTGGAGGTTGAAAAAGATGCACACGATCACGAGCACGACGTAGGCTATGATCTTGTTGGCAAGCTCTCCAAACAGCATCGTGATCAGGTTGAGCAGCGCGCCGAAAGCCGCCGACAGAAGCATCCCGTGGATCACGGTGACTGAGAGTGATCCAAAGTAGTACCAATGGAAAAAGAACTCCATTACCGCAAACAAGATGGGGAAGAATCCCCATCTGAGAAACTTGCTTATCTTCTCTTTGCGCGTGCCTTTTTCTTTGTCTTCGTCCGCAGCAGCTTCCTGCGATGCGGGCTTTTCCTTCGAGGTCTCCGCCTCTCCCGTTGTGTCCTCTCTCTCGATCCAGCTCTTTATCTGTGTCTCGAGTTCCTGCTCCGAGCCGCTCTCACTCCTGCGGGTCGAAGCCTCCGTGTTTTTGATCTCTCTGTTCTTGTTCTTCTTCATCTTGTTCCCGGTCCTTTTATAGCTTTTCTTTACAGGCCCGATGTCCTGCCCGAAAGCGGCAGGTCGGCCTCCCCCTCAAAAACCTTCACGGCGGGTCCCGTCATAAAGATATGACCGTCTTCCGTGCACTCTATCAAAAGCTCGCCCCCGAGCATCTTTACCCGGACGCTGCTCCCTGTGAGTCCGTTTATCATCGAGGCGTACACGCTCGCGCAGGCCCCCGTTCCGCAGGCAAATGTCTCACCCGAGCCTCTCTCCCAGACCCTCATCTCGATGTGCTCCCTGTCCACGAGCTTCACGAACTCTATGTTCGCCCTGTCCGGAAATGCCTTGTCGTACTCGAGCACACTGCCGTACTTCTCCACAGGGTAAGACCTCACATCGTCCACGTAAGAGACCGCGTGGGGGTTGCCGACATCGACGAGCGTCATGTCAAACTCTCTGTCGAGCGCGGAAAGCTTCGCGTGCGAGCTCTTCGCAAAACCCATATCCACTCTCACGCTGTCAACGATCCCGTCCTTTACGTTCAGCTTCAGGTACTTCTTCCCGGAGAGCGTCTCTATCTCAAGCTCGGTCTTGTCCGTCATGCCGTTCTCGTAGACGTATTTGCCGACGCATCTTATGGCGTTGCCGCACATCTTGCCCCTCGATCCGTCGAGGTTGTACATGTCCATCATGAAGTCGGACCCGTCCGAGGGCTTTATCAGTATGATCCCGTCGCCGCCGATCCCAAACCTCCTGTCGGAGAGCATAACGGCGAGCGCCGAGGGATCCTCGACCTTCTCTTTGAAACAGTTTATATATATGTAGTCGTTGCCGCAGCCCTGCATCTTCGTAAATCTCATATGACCTCCAAAACATCCTGGCATCCGCAGGTACCTCCGCTCCTTGAGCGGGTCTCCCCGTTGTTATACCCTCGCCATGACTCTCACGGCTTTTTTCAATATGATGGGCTCAAACTCTTCCTTTATGTGCGCCTCTCTCATCTCGTCCATGCCGTAGAGCTCGCCGTAATCGCCAAAGCAATTTAAGATCATCTCAAAATACTTTTTCGAGAGCCTGTTGCTCCTGATGATCAGGTAATACCTGCCGTCCTGCCTGTTCTTGTACAGGTCGCTGTTCACGGGCCTGTTGTTGAATATGCGTCTCGCGTAATCGCTCACGCTGTCCAGATCCGCAAATGATACGATCAGGTTGGGGAAGAGTTCCCTCACGGAATCGGCCTTCACGTCCGAGACGCTCACATTTGCCGTGTCCTTTGGCGGCCTGCCCTCGCCCCAGAGCATCTCCGGCGGCATGCCAGAAGCCTTGATGACCTCGCGCATAAAGGTCTTGAACTGCTCCTCGGGCGTCCCTCCGCAGACTATAATGTTTAGATCTCCCTCCTGCGTGGGCATCATCCTGAGCGCGACGGCGTTGTTCCTGACCTCGAACCCGAACCTGTCGTGCGCCTGCTCCATGACCTCACGGAGCAGTTCCTGCACCTGACTTGAGTTCTTCAGGAAGTCCTCAAACTTTAAGTTCCTGTCCTCCAGATCCTCCTTGGTCAATATGCATCTGAAAGTATCGTCATTTATCTTGTCTATCTCCATATCCGCTCCGATCCCTGCAGCGTCAGTCGCTGTAGTTGGTGTCGAAATTGATGTATATCCCGTAGCCGGGGAGCATTTCCCTCACGTGCTCCGCGATGTCTTCCTCAAGTGCCTTGTAGTCCTCTATGCCGAAATCCGCGACCACGTCAAAGCTCACGATCTTCTTTTCGTCGTCTATGAATATCCCGTGCGTCTCGAGCACGCCGTCGTGCGCCATCGCGTAATCGTTGATCTGCTTTCTCTCCTCCTTGTGGGCCTCGTCTATCGCGTACACACCCACCGTCAGGATCACCTTGAACTTCTCGTAGACCGCATACTGGATCTCCTTTGACAGCTTGTCGATCTCGCCAGCGTTCATGGTGTCGGGGATCTCGATATGGACCGAACCGATGGCCGTCTCGGGTCCGTAGTTGTGGAGTATCAGGTCGTAAGCCCCGTATACGCCGTCAAATGATGAGACCACCTGTCTGATCGCCTTCGTGGTCTCCCCGTCAGGGCGCTTCCCGACGATCGAACTCACCGAGTCGAGCAGCATCTCGACTCCTGCCTTTATGATGAAGCAGGCGATCACTACGCCAAGATAACCGTCTATGCTGACGGAGAAGATCATGGCTACTATCGCGCCCACGAGCGTCGCAGCGGAGATCACCGCGTCAAAGAGCGCGTCCTTCCCCGATGCCACCAGTGCGTCGGAGTTGTACTTCTCGCCCTGCTTTTTAACGAAGAGCCCGAGCAGGAGCTTGACTATGAGCGCCACGACAATGATCACTATCGATACAGCGCTGAAGTCGGGAAGCAAGGGTTCAAATATCTTCTCGAAGGACTCTTTGAACGACATGATGCCTGCGGTGATGACTATGCCCGAGATGATGATCGCGCTGAAATACTCGATCCTCCCGTGTCCGAACGGGTGCTTTGAATCGGGCTTCCTCCTCGCAAGCTTGACGCCTACTATGGTGATGATCGACGACAGCGCGTCGGTCAAGTTGTTGACCGCATCGAGGATGATGGCGATGGAACCGGAGAGCAGACCGACAAAGGCCTTGAAACCGACAAGCACTATGTTTGTCAGGATCCCTATGATACTGGTCCTCGTTATCTGTTTTTCACGTACAAACGGCTCCATATGCATTACCTCCGCTATCTTTTTATCATACTTCTTTTTGGAGCAATGTGCAACTTTATCTTTCAGACGAGCGGCTCAAGGTTGAGGCTCTGAAGAAAGGTAT
>JAGDDC010000178.1 GCA_017958245.1 Lachnospiraceae bacterium | reverse complement strand
GCGGGGCGGATCCATGAAGACCACGTCAGGTCTTTCACTGCGCGCCGCTGCCTGTTTCATAAAACGTCCCGCGTCATCCGCATAGAAGCGCACGTTCCTTATCCCGTTAGTCTTTGCGTTGTTTATCGCATCCCTCACCGCATCACGGTTCAGCTCCACGCCCGTCACAGCTCCGGCATGTCCTGCAGCGATCAGGGAGATGGTCCCTATACCGCAGTAGGCATCCAGCACTCTGTCTTCAGCCGAAAGCCCCGCCTTTTCTATGGCTATCGAATACAGCTTCTCCGTCTGGACCGGATTGATCTGATAGAAGGATTTCGGTGATATCCTGAAGGTTATTCCGAGCAGTTCATCTTCTATAAACCCTTTTCCGTAAATGACCCTCTCCTCATTTCCGAGTATCATAGAGGTCTTTCTGCCGTTCACGTTGATCACTATCGTCGTGATCTCCGGGTGAAGTCTCACAAGCTCCTTTACAAAGTTGTTCTTGGATGGCATGACGGGTGAAGATAGAACGAGAACGACCATGACCTGCCCGCTCTTTCTTCCCGTGCGCACGAGGACGTGTCTTAAAAGTCCCCTTCCGGTGTCCTCGTTGAAGATCATTATCTTAAAAGAGGGAAGCAGCTTTCTTATATCGCCTATGATCGCGTCCGCCCTCTCGTCCTCGATCAGGCAGTCCTCGACCTCGACCACACGGTGACTGCCCTCGCTGTAGGTCCCCGAGATCACTCTTCCGCCCGGAAGGCGCTTGAAGGTCGCGTTCACCTTGTTCCTGTAATGATAGGGCTCCTCCATACCGCGTATCCCCTCAACATCACAGATCCCCTTAAGGAGCTTTCTGACAAGGTTCTCCTTCTCGCGCAGCTGTTCTTCATATGGAATTCCCTGATACGCGCAGCCCCCGCACTTCTTCTGCAGAGGGCAGCAAGGCAAGGTTTTAATACTCACTGTAACGTTCCTACCTCTTCTTAGTCTAAAAAATAATATCGGCACATCTGCTCTTTTATTCTGCTTCCTCGCCGTCTGCGGGCAGGCTCTTTAAGAACCCGAAAGCAAGCGGGAATGCGAGCAGATACGACAACAGATCCGATATCGACTGGGATATCTGAACTCCCGTGAGTCCAAACAGGGCGCTAAGTATAAGTATCGTCGGGATGAAGAACAGACCGCTTCTCGTGCTCGCAAGGAACGTCGCTCTCCCGCTCTTTCCGACGCATTGAAAGAGCATGTTCCCGAGCACCGTCATGGGCATGAACAGCAGCGAGACCGACTGGACCCTGAGCGCCAGCGCCCCTATCCTCACAACATTTGCATCATCCCTGAACAGTGCTATGATCTGCGGAGCGAACACTATCCCGAAGAGTCCGATGAAACCGAGCAGACAGGTCGAGAAAACGAAAGTGAACTTGAAGGCTGCCCTGACACGCTTGTACAGCCTCGCCCCGTAATTGAACGAGCATACAGGCTGGAAGCCCTGTCCAAGGCCGAGCCCTATACAGAACATGAAGCCGATGACCCTCGCGACTATGCTCATGGCCGCTATCGCCTCGTCCCCATAGGGAGCTGCTGCCTGGTTTAAGACCATCACGGATATGCTGTTGAGCCCCTGCCTCATCATACTGGGAAGGCCGACCAGCACTATGTTCTTTATGTACTTAAAGCTCCTTGCAAAATACTTCGGTGAGAGCTTGCTCGAGACGCTGTCCCTCAGAAAAGGCACGAGCAATATGAGCGTTCCTATGATCTGTGAGACCGCGGTTGAGATCCCGGCTCCAGAGACTCCCATTTCAAAGACACCGACAAGCAGCCAGTCTCCGAAGATGTTGATTACGCTGCCGGACACGAGCCCGACCATGGCGACCATCGCCTTGCCCTCGTATCTCAAGATGTTGTTGAGCACACAGCTTGCAGCCATGAAAGGCGCCGCGAGCAGCACATACCTGCTGTAATCCATGGCGTAGGGAAGGATCGATTCGGTACTCCCAAGCAGCCTCATGAAAGGCGCCTGAAAGATCAGTCCGAAAACCGTGATCGCAAGGCCTGCCATGATCGACAGATAGAAGCCCGTCGCTGCAAATGCCCTCGCCTCTTCGATCTCATGGCTCCCGAGCTTCCTCGATATGTTCGCGCCCGCGCCGTGCCCGCACATAAAGCCAAACGCCTGGATCACCGCCATCAGCGCGAAAACGACACCTATAGCTCCGCTCGCGCTGTTTCCCAGGTCGCTCACGAAGTAGGTGTCCGCCATGTTATATATGTTTGTCACCAGCATACTGATGGTCGTCGGAAGCCCCAGAACAAGCACGAGCCTGTTCACCGGGGTCTCGGTCATCCTCGAAAACTGATGTTGTACTGTTTCCTTTTGCATACCATACCCGTCATGGCAAATGCCCCTCTCACAGGGCACCGTCCGTGTCTTTACAAACCAAAACGCCCTCCCGCAAAGCTTGACCTCGCGGGAGGACCGTAACTGCTCATGTTTTTCGCGTATGAACCCGTCTTATTTCTTGAAGCCGTCCTTTAAGAGCACGCTTCTGTTGAAGACGAGATGATCCGCGTGATAATCCCTGTTGTCCATACAGAAGAACCCGACTCTCATGAACTGGAACGTGGGTGCGTTAACGCCCGTCCTGTTCTCCTGTTCGTCGTACTTCTTCGCGATCTCAACGAGACTCTTCTCAACCTTGCAGTTGTTTAAGATCGTGAGACTCTCGGGATTCATGCACTCAAGGAAGTTCTTGTCGGGGCCGTCGGGCTGAGCGTCAAGGAACAGGTTGTCATAGAGCCTGACCTCGGCATCCACACAGTTATTGCTATCCACCCAATGTATCGTGGCGCCCTTGACCTTCCTCCCGTCTGCCGGGTTCCCGCCTCTTGATTCGGGATCATATTCACAGAGGACTTCAACAACGTTGCCCGCCTCATCCTTCACACAGCCTGTGCAGGTCACGAGATACGCGCCCTTCAGACGAACTTCATTTGAAGGGAACATCCTCTTGTACTTAGGTATAGGCTCCTCAAGGAAGTCGTCTGCCTCCATCCAGAGATTCCTGCTGAAAGTGATCTCGTGAGTGCCCTGCGAGGGATCCGTGGGGTTGTTCTCCACTTCAAAGGTCTCCGTCTTCCCCTCGGGATAGTTGGTGACCGTGAGCTTGACAGGGTGGATCACTGCCATGGTTCTCTCAGCGACGAGGTTCAAGTCGTCTCTCAGACACCTCTCAAGCTCGGAAAACTCTATTATGTTGGCACTCTTTCCGATACCGATCGTATCGCAGAAGGTGCGGATGGCCTTCGCCGTGTATCCTCGTCTTCTCAGTCCGCACAGAGTGGGCATTCTCGGATCGTCCCAGCCTGACACGTACTTTTCCTCCACGAGCTGTCGATGCTTCCTCTTGCTCATGACTGTGTGGTCTATGCCAAGTCTTGCAAACTTGATCTGACGCGGTTTGTGGTAAGGTATCGAGACATTCGTCACAACCCAGTCGTAGAGCGGTCTGTGCTCCTCGTACTCAAGCGAGCACAGCGAGTGAGTGATCCCCTCGAGCGCGTCCTGGATGGGATGTGCGAAATCATACATCGGGTAGATGCACCATTTCGTGCCCTGGCGGTGATGGTTGATGAACCTGATCCTGTAGATAACTGGATCGCGCATGTTGAAGTTTCCGCTCTCAAGATCGATCTTCGCGCGAAGCGTCATCTTGCCTTCCTCGACCTCGCCGTTCTTCATCTTCTCAAACAGCGCGAGGCTCTCCTCTATCGGTCTGTCCCTGTAAGGGGACTTTGCGGGAGTGGTCGTATCGCCCCTGTATGCCTTGAACTCCTCTGCAGAGAGCTCGCACACGTAGGCAAGGCCCTTCTTTATGAGCTCGACCGCATACTCATAGTCTTTCTCAAAATAATCCGATCCGTAGTAGAACCTGTCGCCCCAGTCAAAGCCGAGCCAGTGGATGTCCTGCTTGATCGCGTCGACGTACTCCGTGTCCTCCTTTGCGGGGTTGGTGTCGTCCATCCTCAGATTGCAGATGCCGCCGAACTTCTCAGCCATGCCGAAGTCTATGCACAGCGCCTTGCAATGTCCTATATGAAGATACCCGTTGGGCTCGGGAGGAAACCTCGTGTGCACGGTCTTTCCCTCGAACTGGCCGCCCTTTGCTATGTCCTCCTTGATGAAATCATAGATAAAACTCCTGATCTCCTCCTCGGGTCTAACATCCTTTTCGTTTACGTCTGCCATGACAGCTCTCTCCATTCTATCGGTCTTTTCAGCCCGCGCAGATCGCGCGGAACGCTCGTATAATCATACCATTTAGGACACCCTACGTCAAGACAAGAGCCTGCCTCAATGAGACAGACTCCGTGATCCGTTTTGCAAATATGTCCGCTGCCCTTTACACTTCAGACAACCTTTAAGCCCCGCTCAGCTTCTGTGCGACAGCTCGGTCGCGATGTCGCTCCAGTCTACGCCCGTCTCGACCATCAGCACCGTCATGTGGTAGAGGAAATCCGCTATCTCGTACTTGAGTTCCTCAGAACCGGGGTTCTTTGCCGCGATCACCATCTCCGTGGCCTCCTCGCCGCATTTCTTGAGTATCTTGTCGATGCCCTTGTCAAAGAGGTAGTTCGTATACGACCCCTCCTTCGGATTCTTCTTTCGGTCCACCACGACCTCATAGAGGCTGTCGAGTATCCTGTAAGGGTTCCTTGACTCATAATCCTTCTTCACGAGATCTGTGTAGAAG
>JAGDDC010000177.1 GCA_017958245.1 Lachnospiraceae bacterium | reverse complement strand
TCCTCTTCTTGGGGCCCACCGGCGTCGGAAAGACAGAGCTTGCGAAGGCGCTTGCCGAGGCGCTCTTTGACAACGAGGCCAACATGGTCAGGATCGATATGAGTGAGTACATGGAGAAGCACTCGGTTTCGAGGCTCATCGGTGCGCCTCCCGGATACGTGGGGTACGATGAGGGCGGACAGCTCACCGAGGCAGTCAGAAGGAAACCCTACAGCGTCGTGCTCTTCGACGAGGTTGAGAAGGCGCATCCAGATGTCTTCAACGTACTTCTTCAGGTGCTCGATGATGGGCGTATCACGGATTCACAGGGCAGGACCGTGGATTTCAAGAACACCATACTCATCATGACATCAAACATCGGATCCTCCTACCTGCTCGAGGGCATCGACCCGGACGGCAACATAAGGGAGGACGCGAGGGCTGAGGTCATGGCTGAGCTTAGGGCGCATTTCAGACCCGAGTTTTTGAACAGGCTCGATGAGACTATCATGTTCAAGCCGCTCACGAAGGACAACATCACGAGCATCATAGACCTGATAGTCGCAGACCTGAACAGAAGGCTTGCGGACAGGGAGCTCAAGATCTCCGTGACAGACCGCGCGAAGGACTTCATAGTATCCAGGGCCTACGATCCGGTATATGGCGCGAGACCGCTCAAGAGATATCTGCAAAAGAGCGTGGAGACTCTGAGCGCGAAACTGATCGTGGCAGATCAGGTTGCACCCGGGGATGAGATTGTGATAGACTTGGATGGAGATGAGCTGATCGCAATGACCAGAGTAAAAGCAGATTAGGACAGCAAATGAAAGATCGCTCGCAGGGGGCAACCCGCGGGCGATCTCTTGGTTTTAGAGAGATTGTGATGAATACGCACGGAGGTGGAGATGAGATATCCTGAGTTTTTGAAGGAAGGCGGGACCATAGGGTTTGTTGCGCCGGCATTCGGGTGTTCGAGGGAGCCGTACATGACGGCTTTTAAGAAGGCGGTCTCGGTGTTTGAGGAGCTGGGCTACAAGACGGTGCTCGGCCCGAACTGCTTCGAGGACAAGGGCCTCGGGATCAGCAACACGCCGAAGCTCTGCGCAAAGGAGCTTGAGGACATGTATCTCGATCCCGCAGCAGACGTCCTGATATCCTGCGGCGGCGGCGAGCTGATGTGCACCATCCTTCCGTATCTCGACTTTGAGCGCATCAGGGCAGCAAAACCTAAGTGGTTCATGGGATTCTCCGACAATACGAATTTTACTTTCCTGCAGGCTACACTCTGCGATACGGCAGCAGTCTACGGGCAGAATGCGGCGTCCTTCGGAGGCCTTCCGGGGTATCTCGCGGCGAAGAAAGCTGCGGAGGGCGAGAGTATCGGAAGCGCGGTGGATGCTGTTGCGAAACCGGGCATCGATGAGCCTTCGGGCGCGACAATTTCTGCGGATGGAGAGGGATACTGGCAGGGATCGGTAAAGGACTCTTTCGACTTCCTGCGTGGAAAGAAGACCTCATTCGAAGGATATCCGATGTGGGAGAGGGAAGGCTTCGACCATGAGGACGGGACCTATCCCCTCTACAACCTGACGGAGAAGAGAGTGCTTAAGTCGAACTGCGAAGCGGCGGAGTTTGAAGGGAGAGTTGTCGGGGGCTGCCTCGACTGTCTTGCAAACCTTGTCGGGACGTGCTTTGACGGCATGAAAGAATTTTCGAAGAGATACGAGAGCGACGGGGTGATCTTCTTCTTCGAATCCTGCGATCTCGATCCGCTCGGCGTCTACCGTGCGCTCTGGCAGCTCAAGAACGCGGGATGGTTCGAACATACGAAGACATTCCTGGTGGGCCGCCCCATGCACTACGGAGAGGAAGTCTTCGGGTTCGGCATGGACCGCGCCGTCCTCGAAGTTCTCGGCGACTTAAACGTACCGATCATCATGGACCTCGACATAGGACACCTCCCGCCACGGATCCCGATGGTGACGGGAGCATACGCGAAGGTGAAGTACAAGGGACAATCATTCGAGATCTCATATGACTTAAAATAAAAAAAGCCGTCACGAGGCCATTTGCAAACATCCTGCACAAGCGGTAGAGATTCTTGTTCGCTTAGAACGAGAAAGCCGCGCCATTAGATCTCGCTTCGCGAGGGGCGCGGCCTACGTCAAGCTTTCTTCGAAAGCATGACTATAAACACAATTCGGGAATTGGACCGTCTCGGTCAACAATTCCCGAATCGACTGTGTTTTTGAAAAGCGGACTTAGAATCTCACCGCGCGGAAGCCGTTTGCAAATGGCCTCGTGACGGCAAAATTTTATTTAAGGCACATAGTATTCTTCGACTGAGGTTGCGATCGGGGTCTCCGCGTACGGCTCCTCGAAGTACACACTTGCGAAGATCATGCCGTAGTGGCTGCTTAAGTGATCAAGGAACTCGGCCGGGCTCAGTTCGACGCTCTCAATGCCGGGGTTGTATTCGATCACCTTGAAGGTGGAACCCACCTGAGGAACGTAGAAGGTGATGTCGGAACCCGGGACGTCGACTATTTCGTAATCATAACCGTCGAGATCTTCGGGCAGTCCGTACTCCGCGATCTTGTCGGCATCATCGGAACTTACGAATTCTTTCACATCGAGAGTCAGGGCGATGTAGTCATCTCCGAGAGCGTTGTACTCGGCAAGACTGACATCTCCGAGGAGTTCTCTGTATGAATCGTCAGGTCCCTCGTCATAGTCGGGAGACGGCTCGTAGTAGCATGTGATCGTATCTGACTCGCCGCTTGCCGAATTCTTGTCCAGCACGATCAGGACCATGAGCTTCTCGGGAGAGAGAAGAGTGGCGTAGAATGCCTTGCCCGTGCGCTCCGCATCCGCTATCTCTGCCGACCACTTGTTGTTCTCACAGCCGTCATACATCGGATAAGGCTTGTAGTGGATCGTTGCGGCGTAGTTCGTGACCGAGAGATCCGGTCCGTTCGAAACGTTTGAGAACCAGAGGCTCGTTATGCCGTTGTCGGATAGAGTGAACATCGATGACGCATTGTCTCCGGCGGGGTATTTTTCGTAATCACCCGTGGGGCCGGGATATTCAGCCTCGGTGAGGGCCCAGCTGCCCACCATGCCCTTCAACTCGTCGTTCATGTAGGTGTAGAATTCGCCGTCCTCAAGAAGGGCATCTGCCATGCCTTCGAGGTATTTGTCCGTGAGCGGGAGGGACAGTTCGTACGGAGTGGCCGTATAATACGAAAAATACGCATCGATCTGAACTGTCATGGCCCCGAGCTGATTGAGGTATTCGTCCATGCTCGTCTCGGTCTCATCAATACGGGTCTCTCCGGTGTTGTCATCCGAGTAGAAGGACTGCAAAAGCTCGGTCTTTGTCCCCGAGATCCTGTAGAAATCCTCGGTCTCGACGCCCATTCCCATATAATTGCTCATTATGAAGTTGCCTTTTTTCTTGTAATTGAGGGTTCCAAACTCCCCGAATTCTCCGATGTCGACAGGGCTTCCGTCGTTGTACATGACTACATGGATGCCCGAAGCGTGGGTATCACTGTAGCTCCAGAGGAGCTCCGGGATGTCGTCCTCATCGACAAATGCAAGCCCGAACTTGAGCTGATCGTACTCCGGTGAGAAGTCGGGCCCGGGGTTTGATGCGAGGCCCTCAAGATAGGTCTTGAAAGCGCCTGCGATCTTCGCCTTTTGTGCATCAGCTTCGCTTACGGGGTCCGGGGTGGGCTCGGGCGTTGCCTCGGGTGTTGCCGGGGGAACGGCAGTGGGTTCGGGTGTGGGAGCTTCGGTGACGGTCTCCGCTTCTTTTGTCGGGAAGGGCAGAGGAAGCTCATCATCTCCCGATGAACAAGCGACAAGGCTCGCTGCGAGCATCATCGCCATGATCATTGCAATAAACCGTTTTTTCATATGTTTGATCCTACTCTCTGTACTTTGGCCTGTGAAGGCAGCACTTTTTTGTTTTCGAAGAAGATTATAAACATGATCGGGTCTCTTCGCAATATCAAAAACGGATAGTGTTAATCCGCAAATGGATCATTTGAGGCAAAAAAAGAGGAAAGCCGTGGTAAAGCGGCTTTCCTCCGGGAATTCCTGTTTTATCCTACTATGGTCGAAGCGCGGTCAGCTATGCTTTCAAGCTGCTTGGAGATGTCGTCCACGCGCTGCATGGAAGCCGATATGTTGAGGCTGTTGTCGGAGAGTGTGTCGACCTTCGAACGCGCTTCCTCGAGGAGCTTGACAAGCTTCGTGAAGCCTTCGCTGAACTCGTCCACAGTCGCGTTGACGTTGTCGATCGAAGCCCTGATGGACTCCTCGTTCGCCTCCGCACTTCCGACTGACTGTCTCGAGCTCTCCGAGAGCTCTCTGATGTTCTGTGCCACAACCGCAAATGCCCTGCCGGCCTCACCTGCACGTGCCGACTCGATCGACGCGTTGAGTGAGAGGAGGTTGATCTTGTTTGCGATAGCCTTGACCGAATTGGTCATGTCGCTGTAGCTTACGATGTTGGAATCGATGTCCTTCATCATGTTGAGTATGTTGCCGGTGAGCTCTCCGAGTGAACTCATGCGCTCTGTAACGATCGACATATCCTCGGAGCTTGCGTTTCCGTTGTCGCGGATCTCGGTGACGTAGGTCTCAACGGTGTTGATGCTGTCGGAGAGGCTTGCGATGATCTCACCGAGCTCATTTGATATACCGGCGATGGCGTTGTTCGACTCGTCGAGTCTCATGCGCTCCTGCTCCATGATGTAGTCGTTGAATCTGCGGCAGTTCTCGGGCACGTTGTGGCCCTTGGCGATAGCTGTCGCCATGTCGCGGCAGGTGCGGTAACCGCATGCGTGGCAGTCGAAGTGACACTCTGTCTCGGTCCTCTTGTGGAGGCTCTTGAAAGCTGCGAGTATCTCGGGCTCTGTGACGGTGGTCGTGCCAACGTTCTCTGCCTTGTAGCTTCGGAGGAAATCCTCGATCTTGAGCTTGGAATCAAATCCCGCGAACTGCTTGTCGACGCCCTTCTTGCCGGAGTCTTCCATGCGGGCCTTGTTGGTCTTTGACTTGGCATCCATCGTCCTTGAGTACATCTTGAAAGGCTCGTACTCGATGCCGAGCGCGGGACCGCCGTTGCAGCCGAACTCGCAGTTTAAGACGTCGAACACGGTAGGCCTGTAGCTTACGGAGGTCTGGAGATACTGGTCGAGCTCGTGGTAGATCCTGGCCGTTCCCTCGGAGTTGATGACTCTCATGTCGGGATCGTGAAGGAGAAGGTTCTCCTTGAGGCCCGCAGGCTGGGGATAGATGGCCCCCACAAAGCCCTCGGGGCTGTCAAAGGTAAAATGCTTGCCCTTTGAGGCGCCGCGGTAGTTTATGTTGTTGTCCTTCAAGTAGTTGGTGAGCTTCTCGAGGGTGACGTTGTAGTTTATGACGTTGTTGTTCTGCTTGAACTCGTCGATCTTCGCTATACAGGGGGAGATCGCTGCGATTTTGCCCTTGAAGCCCATGTACTTTCTCATATAGATGGCCGTGCACATCATGGGGCTCTGGCCGGGGGAGAGGTACTTGATGAGATCGTGATTGTGCTTTAAGCAGTAGTTTACTATGGCTGCACAGGGCTGGGAAATGATGGTCGCATGGGGATGCTGCTGCACATAGCGCACATGGACCCACGTACAGATATCCGCGCCGAAGCTGACGTCGTAAATGAGCTTGACGCCTCGCTGCCTGAAGTAGGAGAGAAGGTCTTCCCAATCTCTGTCGAAAGCGAGCTTGATCGCGGGAGCAACTATCAGCGCGGTCTCTCTGCCGGCTGCGACATCGCTCATGAATTCATCCGTATCGTCTACAAAGTAACGTGCTCCGTGCGTACACGCCTTGATGCAGGCGCCGCATTTGATACACATATTGTCGTTGATCGAAATGATCGATTTCCCGTCCTCGTCCACATGGGCATAGTTGGCATCCAGAGAAGGGCAGACCCTTATGCAGGAGTTACAGCCAACGCATTTGGATTCGTCGATTTGAATAATACTCATTTGCAGCCTCCGTTCCTATATATTGCCAATTTGTGAAATACAGGCCTCTTCCTCACCAAAAAGAGAAACTGCCGACCCGAAGTTCTATAATACAAAAATTATATCACCGTTTGTGGAGAACGTCAAATGAAAATCGTGATCAATATGGAAGATATAAGAACAGCTTGAACAGGGCATATTATGCGATATTTCACTCGATACGTGCTGTCAATGCATTGAAAGGCTATGACAGCAGTAAACACAGGGAAAAGGCGGATTACCTGGTTTTTTACGTGGCGTCGAAGGCGGATGCAAAAAGGCAGATTGACCGGGCGGATGGGTTTCTGCACGACATAAAAACGTACCTGAACAGTGAAGAGATACTGTGAGAAAAGAAAAAGGTTTCGGCCTTAACCGAAACCTCACCAGGGCTACAAGGATTCGAACCTTGAAATGACGGAGTCAGAGTCCGTTGCCTTACCGTTTGGCGATAGCCCTATGTTGTGGCCCTTGACCACGCACGCTATTATAACGCAGGGCTTTCCAAAATGCAAGCACTTTTTTTAAAAATACATGCGGCTTGTCGTCTTTACATTTGATGGATTTGCCTGTATAATGTGTTCTATACTGTAATTGATTTTGCAATCAAGAAAGGAAGTGTAGCATATGAAGAAGTTTTTTAAGTTTTTGCTTGGCGTCGGCGCTTTAGCCGGAGCTTGCGCAGCAGGGTTTGCATGTTATAAAAAGTTTGTGGCAAGAGATGACGAAGAGGATTTCGATGATTTCGAGGATGATCTCGAGGAGGACGACGAGGACGACGATGACTCCAGAGAGTACGTATCGATCAACATCACATCCGATGAGGACAAGAAGGAAGAGCCCGCAACTGAGGACTGATCCGAACAAGTTTTTGAAAGAAAGCAGACGCCCGAGAGGTTTTACACCTTTCGGGCGTTTTTTTGTAAAGAGTCGTGCCGGTTGCGCGGCCGAAGGGGGCTGCAGGATGGTTTACTTCAGGGTCGACATCGCGTGGCGGGCATCATTTGCAAGTTCGAGACAGGGAAGGCCTGCCAACCCCTTTTTCTTTTCGAAGCGAAGTATGGTGATCCCCGTGTAATCGGTGTGAAACAGGCCGCAGACGTAGGGGAACGGGAGGTTTATGATGTGTCCGATCGCGACGCTCGAGGAGCCGCCGTGCGAGAACAGCGCTATGGTCCTGTGCTCCTTCTCTTCCTCGGTGTGCCTGTAATAAAAGCCTTCCCGCTTGTAACCGAGGCTCTCAAGCCACTTGTCTATGTCGCTCTCGATCCGGTCTACGCATTCGAGCACGCGGTTGGTCTTAAAATCCTCGGTCTCGCGCCAGTCGGGCCGGTTGAGGTTGATGCCGTGTGCGGCCATCTCGTCCGCGATCATCCACGGGTGACCGTTCTTGTACAGTGGGCTGTCGCCCATTGCCCAGTATATCTCCTCCATGAAGTCGAGCGTCTGAACGGGCAGCCCGAGCGCCTTGCTCACGCAGCCAGCGGTCTCGACGGAGCGCCCGAGCGGTGAGGTGTAGATCTGCGAGATGTTCTCGTCTTTA
>JAGDDC010000176.1 GCA_017958245.1 Lachnospiraceae bacterium | reverse complement strand
TCATCATGATCGTGGTGATGATGGTGCTCGTGCTCGTGGCGGTGCTCCTCGGCAATCTTCCTCGCCTCCTCAAGCAGCTCCTCCTCGAAGGTCTCAGTCTTCTCCATCGCAGCGAGGATGGCGCTTCCGTCTATGTCGTCCCAAGGTGTCGCAATGATGACTGCCTTGGCGTTGTGCTTCCTTATGAGCTCGATCGCCTCGTCGAGCTTGTCCTGCCTCGTAGTCTGCGTGCGGCTCAGGATGATGGTCTTCGCGCACTCTATCTGGTTGTTGAAGAACTCGCCGAAGTTCTTCATGTACATCTTGCATTTGCCGGCATCTACGACCGCCGTAAAGCGGTTGATCTTCACCTTGTCCGGATCGCCTACGTTTGAGACCGCTCCGATGATGTCCGAGAGCTTGCCGACTCCCGAAGGCTCGATCAGGATCCTGTCGGGTGCGTACTTCTCAAGCACCTCCTCCAGCGCCTTCGAAAAATCGCCCACGAGCGTGCAGCATATGCAGCCCGAATTCATCTCGTTGATCGTGATCCCCGAGTCCTTCAAAAACCCGCCGTCGATCCCGACGTCGCCGAACTCGTTCTCGATGAGCACAAGCTTCTCGCCCTTGTAAGCCTCTGCGATCAGCTTCTTGATGAGAGTCGTCTTGCCGGCTCCGAGAAACCCTGAGAATATATCTATCTTTGTCATAAAAAGCCCCCGATCTGAAGCGCGAAACACATGAAAATCGAGTAGGACCACAGAGTCCTACTCGCTGCAACCGTGGCGCTTCTCACTGATTGCCAACCGTCAAATGATCTGTCTGTTCCTTGAATGTGTGTATTATAGAGCATTTGCGGTGCATAAACAAGTGGTTTTTTCCTATTTTCCTAAAATGTTCACTATTGGGAAAAGCAGTCCGAAGGTTTATTTCCCTTGACCCGCGAGGAAGGCGTCCACGCCGTTTGCTATGCCGCGGGCCACGTTCACCTGGTAATCCGTCTGCTGCAAGAGCTCAAGCTCCTCGGGGTTTGATAGGTACCCGCACTCTATGATGGCCGCGGGCATCTTCGTGTCGCGGCACACGACGAGGGCGTTCCTGTATGAGACTCCCCTGTTCTCCGCATCCGTCATCTCCGCAACGCCTGCGGCAAGTGCCTCAGCAAGCTCCGTGCAGCCCTCCCGGTTGTGGGTCCAGGCCTCCACGCCTCTTATGTAGTCATAGCCTTCGATCGAGTTCTGGTGGACGCTCACGAAACAGAGTGCGTCCTTCTCGTCATTTGCGATCTGGGCGCGCTTGGCGAGCCCTATGAAGCTGTCGTCGGTGCGGGTCATGACCACTTTGTAACCGCGCAGTTCAAGCTCTTCCCTCACCCAGCATGCTATGTCGTAGTTGATGTCCTTCTCAAAGACTCCGTTGTTGTCGGCGCCTCCGTCGTACCCGCCGTGCCCGGCGTCCACGACTATCAGGCCCTTCTCTCCGGGTATGGCATATTCGTAGACCTTGGGGTCGACGCTCTTCCCGTAGGACATGATCTCGGGAGAGCCTTCATTTGCCTTTTTCTCGGGGACAAGATCACGGCTCTCCTCAGTCTCGGGTGCGGGCTCTTGCGCATCGTTCCCTCGGGAGAAGATCGCGCCGAAGAGCTTCACGATACCCACTATCAGGAGCACTGCGAGCGTGATCACCACAAGCCAGGCGGTAAAGAACCTCACGTATTTCTTGATCTTCTTTTTGCGGCGCCGTCTCCTGCGGTTTTCAAGCTGACGGGCCCTGATCCTGCGCTCCGCCGGCGAGAGTCCCGCGGTCTCGTCGCTGTTTGTATAAAAACTGTCGTTTCTCATGGTTTCATCCTATATGCAACATCATTTGTCCGTGCAAATGCGCTTTCTGCGCGGCGTCCGGATCCATACGCCTCAGTCCTGCTTGAACAAGCGGTCTGCGAGCCTGCTAAAAGGTATGATGAGCAAAGCGCAGACTGCCGTGTTTGCGAGTGCCGCAAGGAGCATAGTCAGGTTTACTTCCGTGAAGAAGAAAAAATCCCTAAAACACAGGAGCGCCGTGACAAAACCTGCGACGAGGACCACATACATGAGTGCCCTGAACCTGTTCCAGGGTATGCATATCCTAAAGAGCACTATGAAAGCGACCGCCGCAGACACCATGACTGAGAGCGTCGATATCTGCGCGGGATCGAGGTCGAAGGCGTGGCCTAAGAAGATCGAGGCCATGACGCTCATGACTATCAGCACTCCTCCGGGCAGCGCCCGCCGCATCACGTTCGCAAAAAACCTTCCCTTCACCAGGTCGTAGTTTGGCTCAAGGGCCAGAAGGAACGACGGAACACCGATGGTCAGCGCACTGACTAAAGTGAGCTGGATCGGCTTGAAAGGATAGGGTTCGTTTATAAAGACAAAGATCAGTGCCAAAAGGAAGGCGTAGGTCGTCTTCTCGAGGAAGAGCGCTGCGGATCTCTCCAGGTTGTTGATCGATCTTCTGCCCTCCGCGACCACCTTCGGGAGCGCGGAGAAGTTGCTGTCTAAGAGGACCAGCTTTGAGACGTTCCTCGCGGCATCGCTCCCCGACTGCATTGCAACGCTGCAGTCCGCCTCGCGGAGCGCGAGCACGTCATTTACGCCGTCACCCGTCATGGCAACTATGTTGCCCTTCTCCTTGAGAGCCTTGACCAGAGTGAGCTTCTGAGCGGGCGTCACCCTGCCGAATATATCGTAGATTCCCGCTGCTTTGCGGACCTCATCATCTGTTTTAAGCTCAGTCATGTCGACGGAGGAAAGTCCCTCGATCCCCGCTCTTTTCGCGACGGATGCAACCGTCACCCTCGAGTCTCCGGAAATCACCTTGAGGTTCACGCCCTGCGCCTTGAAGAACTCCAAAGTGTCCTTAGCATCGGGCCTTATAACATCCTCTATGAGCACGAGGCACACCGGGACAACACTCTCCCCTTCATTCCGTGCGAGTACGAGCACTCTCAAGCCCTCATTTGCGTAGGCTGCCACGCGCTCCGACACGCTTTCTGCAAGTCCCGCCTTCAGCACAAACTCTGCAGCGCCTAGCACATAGGCGCCCTTCTCGCCAAAGTCCGCTCCGCTCATCTTCTTTTCAGATGAAAAAGGTGTCGCGGAAACAGCCTTCCACTCGCCTCCCTCGCCGAAGGCTTCTTTTATCGCCATGGCGGTGGGGTTTGTATCTCCCGTCGCACACGTAAGCTCGGCAAGGATCTTCCCTGCTTCACTGAGGGTATCTGCCGCATCCGCATTTCCGACGTGCTCTGAAGCTCCTGACCCTGAGCCCTCTTCTGTGCCGCCTTTCTCAAGGCTCACAAGCTCGCGCACCTTCATGCTGCCCTCGGTTATGGTGCCTGTCTTGTCGAGACAGAGCACGTTGACTCTTGCGAGCGTCTCTATGCAGTAGAGCTCCTGAACGAGGGTCCTCTCCTTTGAAAGCCTCACCACGCTCACCGCGAGCACTGCGCTTGTGAGCAGCACGAGACCCTCGGGGATCATCGCTATGATCGCCGCGACGGTGCTTATGATAGACATGTTTATGTCGTCACCTATGATGAAGCATTGTTTGTAGAACAGTATCGCAGCTATCGGTATGATACAGATCGAGACGATCTTTATGATCTTGTTTATGGCGCGCATCATCTCAGAGTTTGGCTTCGGGATGTGCTTTGCCGCACTCACTATCTTGTAGGCGTAGTTGTCCTCGCCAACATGCTCGGTCTTCGCTTTCACGCTGCCGCCGACTAAGAAGCTTCCGCTTAAGAGCTCGTCGCCTTCCTTTTTGTATACGGGGTCGCTCTCTCCCGTGAGGAGGCTCTCGTCGACCTCACACTCTCCCGAGATCACCACAGCGTCCGCGCAGATCTGGTCTCCTCTCTCGAGCACGCACAGGTCGCCCAGCACTATATCCGACATCGCGATCTCTCTCTTCTCTCCGTCCCTTATCACCTTCGCATGAGGCGCGGACAGGAGCGAGAGCCTGTCGATGGTCTTTTTCGCGCGCAGCTCCTGGAATATCCCGATCGCAACGTTGCAAATGATCACGCCCATGAAGAGCATGTTCTTGTATGAGCCTGTTATGGCAACAAAAACAGCGAGCACTACATTTATCAGGTTGAACAGAGTGCAGGTGTTGTCCCTGATGATACGCCCGACCGACTTGGTCTTCACGTTGTGCCCGCCATTTGCGAGTCCCTGCGCGGCAAGGCTCTCAGCCTCCGCCGCACTAAGGCCGTTTACTATATAATCATTCAAAACCAAAAACCTCCGGAATCATCCTGCAGATCACCCAAGCTGCCTGCCCGTACCGGGCGGCTCTGACCGGGCCGCGGATCATTTGCCAAGAGACGACAATCCTTCCTTGACGCGGAGTTCGTTCGAGAGAACCGCAAGCGACGCCGCCATGTTCTCGTTCTGGACGATGATGTTCTCGGGAGTCTTCAGATGCACAGGCGCAAAATTCCAGATCGCCTTGATGCCGCTCTCGATCAGCAGATCGCATACAGCCTGCGCCTGAGGCGCGGGAACCGTGATGATGCCGATCTGGATGTTGTTCTTCTTGATCATCTCGCCGAGCTTCTCGAGCGGCATGATCTTCCTGTCGTTGATCGAGAGGCCGTAGATCCTGTCATCCATATCGAAACCCATGCAGATATTGAGTCCGTAGTCGGCAAAGCCTCCGTACGAGAGCAGAGTCCTGCCCAGCTTGCCCACTCCGACTATGACTGCCTGCTTGTCCTCGCCGTAGCCGAGGAACGAAGCCAGATCTTCGATGAGATCGTCGACCTTGTAACCGAGCTTCGGCTTGCCGCCGTTGCTAACGAGAGCAAGGTCTTTTCTAACCTGTACGTGATAGAGGTTGAGATCCTGCGCTATGATAGTCGCGGAAATGTTTTTTACTCCTTCCGCCTGTTTTTCCTTCAGGTAGGTCAGATATCCCGGAAGCCTCTGGATAGTGGGTTTCGGGACCGGAACCGTATTAAACTTGTCAGTCATAACTGGTTTTCTCCAATCTGAAGCATCGATCGTCATACTGCTTCCAAATAATGATAACATAGT
The DNA here is from genome assembly GCA_017958245.1 of Lachnospiraceae bacterium. The sequence continues at coordinate 418 of JAGDDC010000176.1, read as the reverse complement.
ATCTATATGTTGTCTATTTTTTTAACAGTCTTTTTTTAACATTTGCAAACTAACAAAAACACCCCGGTCTTTTGGGGCCGGGGTGCTTGAAGATACTTCTTTTCGTGACCTTTACTGTGCGGTGTAACCGCCGTCGATGAGAAGGTTGAAGCCCGTAACGAACTCGTTCTCGATGAGGAAGATAACGCCGTGAGCGATCTCTTCAGAGGTTCCGAGACGTCCGAGGGGATGGAGGGAAATAAGGTACTGGATACCTTCCTTGCCCATAGTGTCCTCATTTACCATACCTGTTGTGATGTATCCGGGGTTAACAGTGTTGACACGGATGCCATCCTTTACAAGTGCCAGAGCCGAAGACTTGGTGAGGATGTTCACGCCGCCCTTGGCTGCGTTGTATGAAGGGATGGAGGGATCGCCT
>JAGDDC010000175.1 GCA_017958245.1 Lachnospiraceae bacterium | reverse complement strand
GATCAGCCTGTAGTTTATGAAGAATTCGCTTCCGAGAAGGAAGAACAGGATCACGCCCGTGATGATCTTGGAAACGTATTCGTTGATAGCGTACTCTGATGCGATCTGCGAGGCTCCCTTCTCAAGGAAGACTATGAGAAGTGAGATCGCTATCATGATGAACGGGTTGAACTTGGCAAGCCATGCAACTATGATGGCCGTAAAGCCTCGCCCGCCGGCAGTCTCAGTGGATATCGTGTGGCTCGCGCCAGATACAGCCACGAAACCTGCAAGTCCGCAGATGGCGCCCGAGAGAGCCATGGTGCGGATATATACCCTGTTGACTCTGATGCCGGCATATCTCGCCGTATTGACGGAATCGCCGACTACAGCGATCTCATAGCCGTGCTTTGTCCTCTTCAGGTAGATGTACATCGCGATGGCTACCACGATGACGATCACAGCGTTCCAGCCGAAATCGTCGTTAGGCTTGTCGCCAAACATGCTGGGAAGCCAGCCCACCTTGGTCTGTGAGTTGATGACACCCACGGAGTTCGATCCGGGAGGGTTCTCCCAGTTCGCGACCATGAACGAGGTCACCTGGATCGCGATATAGTTCATCATGAGGGTGAACAGCGTCTCGTTCGTGTTCCAATGCGCCTTGAAGAAGCCGGGGAAGAAGCCCCAGATAGCTCCGGCGATGACGCTCGCGATGATCATGACGAGCAGCAAGAGCGGTGTAGGAAGCCCGCCGCAGTACTTCATGCAGGCAACGGTCGCAACACCTCCCATCAGGACCTGCCCCTCAGCACCGATGTTCCAGAATCTCATGGCAAATGCGGGTGCGAGGCCGACAGCGATGCACAAAAGCGTCATGGTGTCTCTGATGGTGACCCAGGAATTCTTTCTCGAGCCAAATGCCCCTTTAAACATCGTCGCATAGACGTTCATGGGGTTTATGTTGATGATGATGACGATGATCAATGCGCACACGCCAAGTGAAAGCAGCAGTGCCAAAGCCCTGATGAGGATGGCCTTCCACATCGGAACGCCTTCTCTTTTCGCGATACGTACAAAAGGTTCGCGGCGTACCGCCATCTGTTGATCACTCATTTGCGGCACCCTCCTTCCTGAACTGCGTCATGAGCAGACCGATCTCCTCCTTGGTGGTCGTGCGTGCATCGACGATGCCCGACAGCTGACCGCCGCACAGGACCATGATCCTGTCGCAGAGCGCGAGGAGAACATCGAGGTCCTCTCCGACGTATACGACTGCGACGCCCTTCATCTTCTGATCGGTCAGAAGGTTGTATATCGTGTAAGAAGTGTTGATGTCAAGTCCGCGGACCGCATATGCGGTCATGAGCACCTCGGGAGCGGAAGCGATCTCTCGTCCGACGAGGACCTTCTGGACGTTTCCTCCGGACATCCTTCTCACGGGGAATGAAGTGCTCGGAGTCACGACCTCGAGCTCCTTCCAGATCTTCATCGCAAGCTCATTGGGGCTCTTGGTGTTGGTGAAGATACCCTTGCCCTGTCTCCAGGAGCGCAGCATCATGTTTCCCGTCATGCCCATGGAACCCACAAGTCCCATGCCGAGTCGGTCTTCAGGCACAAATGACATGGCTATGCCGGCCTTTCTGATAGCCAGAGGATCCATGCCGACGAGCTCGTGTTCCTCGCCCGAAGAGGGTGTATATCTGACAGTACCCGACTGTATGGGATAGAGTCCCGCGATCGACTCGAGGAGCTCCTTCTGCCCGGAGCCTGCGACTCCGGCAACTCCTCAGATCTCGCCCGAGTTTGCGGTGAAGCTCACGTTGTCGAGTCTCTTCACGCCGTCCTTGTCGATGACCGTGAGGCCTTCAACGGTGAGGCGAGGACTCGGATCCTTCGGATCGGGTCTGTTGATGTCAAGTGTTGTGGCGCGTCCCACCATCATATCGGTGAGGCTCTGCTGCGTGGACTCTGCCGTAGGTACACAGCCTATGTACTCGCCTTTTCTGAGGACAGCCACCCTGTCCGAGATCTCCATAACCTCGTTCAGTTTGTGGGTGATGATGATGATGGACTTGCCGTCTTTTTTCATGCTTCGCATGACTGCGAAGAGCTTGTCTGTCTCCTGCGGAGTGAGAACCGCAGTAGGCTCGTCGAGTATCAGGACGTTGGCTCCCCTGTAGAGCGCCTTCACGATCTCGACTGTCTGTTTCTGCGAGACTGACATCTCGTAGATCTTCTGGTTCGGGTCTATGGCAAACCCGTATCTTTCCGCGATCTCTTTGACCTTTGAAGCCACAGCCTTGCGGTCGAACTTGCCCTTGTCCTCAAGTCCGAGTATGATGTTCTCCGCCGCGGTAAAGACGTCGACCAGCTTGAAGTGCTGGTGGATCATTCCTATGCCGTAGTTGTAGGCATCCTTCGGTGAAACTATGGATACTTCCTTGCCGTCTATGAATATCTTGCCCTCATCCGGGAAATAAATACCGGACAGCATATTCATGAGTGTTGTCTTTCCGCTTCCGTTTTCGCCGAGCAACGAAAGGATCTCGCCGCGCTTGAGCTCAAGATTGACCTTGTCGTTGGCTGTTACGGAACCGAAGCGCTTTGTGATGTCACGCATCATAACCGCATATTGTTCCAAGAGACCGCCACCTTCCTTTCTGGAAACCAAAAAGAGAGCCGTGAGAAAGCTATACGTTGAATGCTCAAGGCATGTCACAGGTAATGAAACAGCCGACTCTCCCCACCGAAATCATACTAACACACGAAGGAAAAAATGTAAACAAAAATTAATAGTTTCCTACAAAAATTTTTTTGTTCTCATTCATTTTATGTGCATTTTGTACAGAAGACACTCGGGCGTGCATTGATCTCGCGGGCGCACATCGATCTCGCGGGCGCACATCGATCTCGCGGGCAGAGCCCGCTCGATGAACGTGCGCTCGGCTTTCGATCCGCGCTCCGCGCTCATGCCCCCGATCGCTCGCCTGCTCAAGACTCGAGGTCTTGGCAGGTGAGTGATTCGGAGGCAGCTGCTTTGCAGCATCGAAAGCACTCGCTTAGCGCACAAAAAGGGCTGCCTCGCGGCAGCCCGAATAAAGTTTAGATTAGTTGAGCTCTGTGATTCCGTCGATCCTCAGTGAGAACGAAGGAGCCGAGATATATGATGACTCATCATAGTGTCCGTCAACGATAGCTTCTACCTGATCGTATACGAAGTCGCCGTCCGAGTCGAAGCAGTATGTGCTCTCGATCTTCTGTCCGCCAACCGTGAAGTTGTTGATGTCGAATACGAAGAGCTTGCCATCCTTGATGTCCTGCTCAGCCTTAGCAACTGCCTCTGCTGTGCCTGCTGCGCAGGAAGCGCCGAGATCGGTGATGCCTACGGCACCTGTCTCGTAACCCTCTGACCAGTCGGTTGCGAGATCCTCACCCTTCATAGCGGTCTCGAATGCGTACTTGTAGAATACGCCCCAGTCGTTTGTCGAAGAAGTAAGAGCTGCTGTGGGAGCAACTGCGAGCATGTCAACGTTGTAGCCTACCGAGTAAACAACCGTGCCTGCCTTGTTTGCAGCCTCTACCGCTGCGGGAGCACCTGTTGAATCTGCGTGCTGTCCGATGATGACACATCCGTCAGAGATGAGCTTCTCTGCGGTGGTTCCCTCTGCGGTGATATCAAACCAGCTGTTTGTGTAGCTGACTTCCATGGAAACCTTCTCGAAAACTGACTTGATGCCAAGGTAGAAACCTGTGTAACCGGAAACAACCTCTGCGTAAGGGTAAGCGCCTACGTAGCCGATCTTTACGTTGCCGTCTGCGTCATAGTTCTTGTCTGTGAGCTTTCCGGCATCAACAAGTTCCTTGATCTTCATACCTGCAACGATACCGGAAACGTAACGTGACTCGTATGTCTTGTTGAATGCGTTCGAGAAGTTCTTGAGTCCCGACTTGAGAGCCGTATCACCGGTGAGTGCAACGAACTGAACCTCGGGATGCTCCTCAGCTGCCTGCTGGCAATATGTCTGATGTCCGTAGGAGTTCGTAAGCACGAGCTTGCAGCCTGCTTCTACACAAGCGATACACTTGTCGTAGCACTGCTCACTCTCGGGGATCGAGTAATACCAAACAACCTGGTTGTCAGCGATGTTGAGCGCCGACATAGCATTTTTGATACCTGCAATGTGTGCGTAGGTGTAACCCTCATTCTCATCACCTACAAGGACAACGCCGATCTTGAAATCCGAAGCGGCGGGTTGTTCCTCAGCGGGCTTGTCCTGGCTTTCAGTAGTACCGGGATCCGAAGTCTCGGGAGCCTTCTCATCGGTCTTACTACATCCTGCAAGACATAAAACCATTGCTAAGCACAAAAGCAAGCTGACGATTTTTTTCATAATTACATCCTCCTCATGATATTGATGCGCAAATTTAACGCCTACAGACGAATTTTATCACAACAATTTTGTAAAAGCAACAAAATTTGTGCAAAACAATTTAAGAATTATTCATACAATTTTGTGCAAAACGATCACACTTCAATCTCGACTTTTCGTCCGATCGGCTCGTATCGCCTGTAGCTGACGCCCGCGGAATCAAACATCCTCTTGGATGCGATGACCGAGTCGGTCATGGAGTATTTGTCGGAGTAGTATATGACCTCTGAGATGCCCTTCTGGATCAGCGCCTTGCAGCACTCGTTGCACGGGAAGAGCGTGGTGTAGACCTTTGAGCCCGCCATGTCGCTGCCCCTGTAGTTTAAGATCGCGTTGAGCTCAGCATGGCACACGAAGAAGTACTTGGTGTCGAGGTTGCCTCCCTCGCGTCCCCACG
>JAGDDC010000174.1 GCA_017958245.1 Lachnospiraceae bacterium | reverse complement strand
CCTGAGGAAGGCCCTGTCAGAGACAGATCTGGCCGGCGTTGCGGGAATGGGTTTATCCGCAATGATGCACGGGTATCTGGCATTTGATACGGAATGGAATCTCCTTGTGCCATTCCGTACATGGCAGAATACGATGACGGCCCAGGCCGCATCTGATCTGACAGGCCTCCTTGACTTTAACATCCCCCAGAGATGGAGCATTGCTCACCTTTACCAGGCAATCCTTAACAATGAGGAACACATTTCCCGCATCGCGCACATCACCACGCTCGCAGGTTATGTTCACTATAAGCTCACCGGCGTTAACGCATTGGGCGTCGGTGACGCATCAGGCATGTTCCCGATCGACAGTTCAAAGATGGACTATGATCAAGCCATGATCGACAAGTTCGATAACCTCATCGCTGACAAAAACCTCGGCTGGAAGATCAGAGACATCCTTCCGAAGGTCCTTGTTGCAGGCGACGACGCAGGTTCACTTACGGCTGAAGGCGCAGCGCTTCTGGGCGGCGTTCTTCCTGAGGGAATCCCTTTCGCGCCCGCTGAAGGCGACGCAGGCACGGGCATGACGGCCACCAACGCTGTATCCGCAAAGACCGGTAACGTTTCCGCAGGTACCAGCATTTTCGCGATGGTCGTTCTTGATAAGCCTTTGAGCAAGGTCTATGAAGAGATCGACATGGTAACCACACCCAGCGGCAAGCCTGTTGCAATGGTTCACTGCAATAACTGCACGAACGACATGAACGCATGGGTAAACGTACTTAAGCAGACGATAGAACTTTTCGGAGGTTCTGTTGATACAGGCGAGCTCTATACGAAGCTCTACCAGAAGTCCATGGAAGGCGCAGCAGACTGCGGCGGCGTATGCACCGTCAACTACATGGCAGGTGAGGGGGTAACCCACTTAGACAGCGGCAGACCGTTCGTCATCAGGACTCCCGACAGCGATTTCTCGCTTGCCAACTTCCTCAGGTCACAGCTCTATTCAACAATGGCAACTCTCAAGATCGGCATGGACATCCTTGCAAAAGAGGGCGTTGAGATCGTTAGTCTCACAGGCCACGGCGGTCTTTTCAAGACTCCCGTCGTAGGCCAGCGCTACATGGCAGCCGCATGCAAGGCTCCCGTTACCGTTATGGAAACGGCAGGCGAGGGAGGACCTTACGGCATGGCTCTCCTTGCTGCTTACCGCGTGCTGAAGTCAGGCGAGACACTTGAGGCATTCCTTGCCGAGAAGATCTTCGCCAACGCAAGAAGCTCAACGTTTGCACCCGTTGCAGAAGACGTTGAAGGCTTCGACAGGTACATTGAGAAGTTCTCCGCGGCGCTCGACGCTGAGCGCGTTGCTGCGGTAAAATTCTGATATCAAATATCAAGGAGCCGCGGAAATGTTAGAAGCACTTAAAGAAAAAGTTTTGCAGGCAAATCTCCTGCTTCCCAAGCACGATCTTGTCACCTTCACATGGGGCAACGTATCCGAGATCGACAGAGAGTCGGGTCTCATCGTAATCAAGCCGAGCGGCGTCGATTACGACGGCATGAAGGCTGAGGACATGGTCGTTCTTGATCTTGACGGAAAGGTTGTTGAAGGACACTATAAGCCGTCCAGCGACACACCTACGCACATTGCTCTCTACAAGGCTTTTCCGGGTATCGGAGGCGTTGTACATACTCATTCGAGATGGGCTACAAGCTTTGCCCAGGCAGGTGTCGGCATTACCGCTTACGGAACCACACAGGGCGATACTTTCTACGGAGAGATCCCCTGCACACGTAAGATGACTCCTGAAGAGATCGGAGGAGAGTACGAGCTCGAGACCGGAAACGTCATAATTGAGACCTTCAATAAGAGAGGCATCGATCCCGTCCAGGTTCCCGCAGTCCTGGTCAACAGCCACGGACCTTTCACATGGGGCAAGGACGCAAATGACGCCGTGCACAACTCAGTAGTCCTCGAAGAGTGCGCGTTCATGGCATTCCACGCGAAGATGATCAATCCCTCGCTCGGTGCCATGCAGCAGGAGCTCTTGGACAAGCACTACCTGAGAAAGCACGGCAAGAATGCCTACTACGGTCAGGGTTAATAAAGCTGTCTTCATAATATACTTCCAAAATGAATCGTCCCATCCACGCTGTGACTTCGGATGGGACGATTGCATTGTGTCTTTATTTATTCTGTTTTACCGGGCTGATCGATCCCCGAAGTGAGGAGCTTTACGCCGATCGCGCACTCTATCCTCTTCTTGAAGAGCTTGCAGCCGTATTCATATACGCCCTGGATGTCTCCGGTCGCGTGATAGGAATTGGCAGCGCATCCGCCGGAGCAGTAGAGCTTTGCCCAGCAGTCGTTGCACTCGGGCCTGCTGTAGGCGTTGCATGAAGCGAACTTGTCTCTTGTCTCAAAAGCCGTTACGCCGGTATAGATGTCGCCCATCTTGTAGGCGGGGTCGCCGACGAACTGGTGGCAGGGATAGAGGTCGCCCCAGGGTGTGACTGCAAGGTACTCCGTTCCCGATCCGCATCCTGCGACACGCTTGTAGATGCAGGGTCCGCATGTGAGGTCGAGCATGTAGTGGTAGAAGGTGAAGGGCTTGCCTTCGTTATATCTCTTGACCATGAGCCTTGCGAGTTCCTCGTACTGCTCGAAAAGAACGGGAAGATCTTCTTCGGTCAGGGCAGAAGGGCTGGAGGGATCGGTTACGACAGGCTCCATTGAGAGTTCCGTGAAACCAAGGTCCAGCATATGCTTGATGTCGTTTACGAAATCAGTGTTGTGGTGAGTGAAGGTTCCTCTCATGTAGTAGCTCTTTGAGCCGCGCTTGTCGACGAACTTCCGGAAGTTGGGACCGATCCTGTCATAGGAACCGTTGCCTGCCATATCGACTCTGAACCTGTCGTTTACGTCCTTTCGGCCGTCGAGAGAGAGGACTACATTGTGCATTTCTTTGTTGCAGAACTCGGTGACTTCATCATTGAGGAGGACGCCGTTGGTAGTGAGCGTGAAACGGATATTT
>JAGDDC010000173.1 GCA_017958245.1 Lachnospiraceae bacterium | reverse complement strand
TATCAGGCTGAACGCGAAGTATACAAGCAGGTCTGCCACTACTATGGTCGACCCTATCGGCGTTGAAGTCACTATAGATACTATCATGCCTGTCAGCGCGCAGAAAACTGCGATCACTGCCGAGCATATGACAACTCCCTTGAAGCTGCTTATGACGCGCATGGCGGAGAGAGCCGGGAAGATCACGAGCGCCGAGATCAGAAGCGATCCCACGAGATTCATGCCGAGAACTATGATGACCGCTATGATCACAGCTATGAGCAGGTTGTAGAGCGATGCAGAAAGACCCGTTGCCTTTGCAAATGCCTCATCGAAGGTGACTGAAAAGATCCTGTTGTAGAAAATCACGAACAGAGCGATGATAGCCACCGAGAAAATGATGCTCATGATCACGTCCGATGATGTGAGCGTGAGTATCGATATCGAGCCGAACAGTGTTGTACACACATCCCCCGACACGTTCGAGGAGGCGTTGAACACATTCATCAGCAGATATCCTATGGCGAGCGCGCCCACCGAAAACATGGCGATCGCTGCGTCGCCCTTCACCTTGGCGTTCTTTCCCCTGCGAAGCAGAAGGACAGCTGTCGCTATGGTAAGAGGCATGACAAGAACCGTCTGGTTTGCTATGCCGAGTACCGTTGCAACCGCCATCGCGCCGAAGGCCACATGCGAGAGCCCGTCGCCTATGAACGAAAACCTCTTGAGCACCAGAGTGACTCCCAGTAGCGAGGCGCACAGAGATATGAGCGTCCCGACTATCAAAGCGTATCTCACGAAAGGAAAAGAAAGGTAATACCCAAGTTTTTCAAAAAGCTCAGCCATGTTCATCACCTTCTTTTCCGATATATATCCTGTTGTTTGAGTACTTCTCGGCAGCTCCCACATCATGTGTGATCATGATGATCGTAGTGCCCTTGTCGTTCAGCTCCTTTAGCAGCTCGTAAAAACCTACTGTCGCCTCGGGATCAAGGCCGGTAACAGGTTCGTCCAGAAGGAGAAGTCCCGATGATGCCGCGAGCGCCCTTGCAAGCAGCACTCTCTGCTGCTGTCCTCCCGAGAGCTTGCGGTAGCTCTTTTTTGCGAGATCCTCTATCTTCAATATCTTCAGCCATTTGAGCGCCTCTTCCTTCTGCTTCTTCCCGTAGAAAGGCCTGAAGGAAAGGGAGTTGATCGTGCCTGAGAGAACTATCTCCGTGACGGACGCCGGGAAATCCCTCTGTATGTCGCTCTGCTGCGGAAGGTATCCAAGGACCTTCTCCCTCTTGTAGAGAGTGCCCGACAGAGGCTTTATGAGTCCGAGGATCGTCCTCATGAGAGTCGTCTTGCCTGCGCCGTTCTCACCCAGGATACAGCAGTAGTCGCCGTCTTTTATCTCGAAGTTTATGTCGCTCGCAACCACCCCGTCCTCGTACCCGACGCTCAAATGCTCGGCTGATATGACTACATTCTCTCTCATAGCGAAACCTTTCAGATCAGGCGGAAGAAAAAGAAAAACCATCCGCCTTACAAGAAACATGACTGTCACAGATCAAGCAATGACAGTCACTTAAAACAAACGACCTGCCGTACCGCGCGGCTTGTCATACACATTTTCTTCTACGGCTCTGCGTATAAAGACTTACAGCAATCCCGCCTGCTTTGCAAATGCGCCCTCCGGGATGTCAAAGTCCGCGTCATCTTCTGCGGGCGCGCCCTCAGCATTCAGCTGAGCGAAGACCTCTCCCTGATTTTGATGGAGCACCTCGAGGTTCTCGTAGAGAGCGTTCACAAGCCTCTCAGACCTCTCCTTGCTCTCTGTGTAAGCGGTCGATACGATCTTCTCCACCTCACCGAGCATATCTCTCGTGTAGCAGAGCGCCGCAGTCCTGATCTCAAGCGATTCCTGCTCCGCCGAAGTCCTGAGCTCGTTCGACTTCGCAGTAGCCTCGTCCACAAGCTTGTGAGCCTGTGCGTAAGCCTGCTGCATGATCTCGTTCTCGTCGATGAGTGCGCGTGCGCGCTCCCTCGCCTCCTCCTCGATCTGACGTGCCCTGTCCTCCGCCTGAGCGATGATCGAATCGCGGTTTGCTATGATCTTCTGATAGCGCTTGATCTCATCGGGCGTGCGAAGCTTGAGCTCATCGAGCATATCGAGAAGCTCGTCCTTGGGAACTACGACCTTGGTGGATGAAAGAGGCTGCATCTTACAGCTGTCAACGAAAGTGATTATGTTGTCGATGATCTCCTCGATCCTGTTTGCTGCCATTTTACCAGACCTTTCCGCAGGCTATGCTCATCGGTGACGTCAGCCCGCACCGGGTGCGGACAGTGCCTGCAGCGGCACCGATGAAGCCCGAAAGCAACTTTCAAGCTTCTCCCTCTCTTCCTTTTGGCCGCTCATGCGGCCCCTGCAGCGATCATTTGCGGATCTGCCTGCACTTTGCAAATATGTCCTCCTCTATGCACTCGGGCACGAAACCCGATATATCGCCGTTGTAGCTTGCGACTTCCTTTACTATGCTTGAGCTCACATACGAGTAAGTCACACTCGTCGTAAGGAACACGGTGTCGATGTCAGGGTTGAGCTTGTGGTTGATCTGCGCGATCTGAAGCTCGTACTCGAAGTCCGTGATAGCCCTGAGTCCTCTGATGATCACGCCCGCTCCGAGCTTCCTTCCGAAGTCTACCGTCAGCCCGTCAAATGTGTCCACCACGACGTTCGGTATGTCCTTTGTCACCCTCCGCAAAAGCTCCATCCTCTCCTCAACGGAGAACCAAGGATGCTTTGCCTTGTTCGGAAGCACTCCTATCACGAGCCTGTCCACTATCCTCGCGGCTCTCTCGACTATGTCCAAATGCCCTCTTGTCACCGGGTCGAAAGTGCCCGGATACAATCCGATCCTCATTGTCTTTACCTCGCTCTATGCGAGCCTTTCTATGGATTTGTACACCTGCGCGGTCATCTGTTACACCTTTTCTTTAGAAAGACGTGCTGGTTTGAGCCGTATTTCTTGACCCTGTCTATGTAGAAGGGGCTCTGCTCGACGTAGTCAAAGCCCGTTCCCGCGCCGGCCTCTATGATGATCATGCCGTCATCCTTCAGTATGTCGCTCTCACAGAGCTTCTCGAAGGCGTTCTTTTCTATGTCCCTGCTGTAAGGCGGATCTATGAAGATTATGTCGAACGCGCCGCCGTCCTTTTGCAACTTCCCTATAAGGGTGATGGCGTCTCCTATGAGCAACTTTGAGTTCTCTTCGAGCTTTGTAAACTCTAAGTTCCCCTGGATGCAGGCGGCTGCCGACCTGTTGGTCTCTATGAAGGTGGCTGACTTTGCGCCCCTGCTCAGCGCCTCGATGCCTATCGCTCCGCTCCCTGCAAAGAGGTCCAGGAAATCAGCCCCCGGCACGTCGTCCGCGATCATGTTGAACAGAGTCTCCTTGATCCTGTCGGTCGTGGGTCTGGTGTCCAGTCCCGGCAGGGTCACAAAGCCGCAGACGTTCTCCAGGCCTTCCTTT
>JAGDDC010000172.1 GCA_017958245.1 Lachnospiraceae bacterium | reverse complement strand
GGTCCCGACTTTAGCCCTCTCAAGACAGGTCCTGTCGATCCCCGTCTCGTCGCAGAGCTTCTCGATGTCCTCGCCGTCGGACCCGACATGACCCGCAAACATCACTTTCTCCTCGGCTCTCGCGATCGCGACGGCCTGGTTCAGGCCTTTGCCGCCGAAGTAGCGGTTGTACCCCAGCGCGGACACGGTCTCCCCGGGTGCCGCAAGGTGGTCCACCGAATACACATAGTCATAGTTTGCCGATCCAAGGTCAAGAATCCTCATAAGTTTCCTCCTCCTTCATGCCTTCTTTAAACGAGCACAGGCCGGGGCCCCCGCCCCGACCAAAAAGCTCTTATATCATTATGCCAGATACTCTCCTATGACTCTTACCAGAAGGTCGTTCAGCTTCTCGACCTCATAGTCTCCGATCGTGGGCTCTATGTGGCTGTCGCCGACACCCGAATCGTCAGTCAGGAAAGTGTAGGTTCCGCCCGTGGTCATCGCAAATGTCCTGAGGAGCATTTCCGTACTCTTGTCTACGCCGCTCGAAGCGACGGGCACGATCCTGACTCCCTTTGCCATGCCCTTCTCAATGGAAGATGCAAGTGATTTGCGCACGGTGTCCGTGTTGTGAGGCGGAGCATCGAGTACCATGAACATGAGCTTCACGGAATCCTCGTCCCAGCCGTGTCCGTCGATGCCATCCGCAAGCGCCAGCTCGACTGCCTCCTCGTAGTCGCCGCCGCCGTCCGCGTACTCGACTCTCAGGTAGGAAAGCTGCTCTTCTATGTCACTTCCGAAAGGATAGGAACGGACTACGTAGTTATCCTCAACGTCGCGGTAGAAGTTCACGGAAAGCCTCACGGGCATGCCCTTGTGTGCTTCTTTTACGCGGTTTATGACATCCTCAAGCTCCACCTGGAGGTACTGTATCTCATCACCCATGGAACCGGTGGTGTCGATCACGAACATGAGGTCGAGCGATGTGCCCGATACCGCTGCCGCGCCGCCGTCAAGTTTGATCTGAGCTACGGCGTCGTCGAGAAGATCGGCGCTTGCCACATCATACTCAGCCTGTGCGCCCGAAGCCTTCACACTGACCTTTGCAGGGATCGAAGAGCTGCCGAACAGATCGTAGAAAGCGTAAGCCATGCCCTTCCTGTCCGTGCGCACCGTAACGAGTTCCTTCCCGTCTGCAGTGAGGACCGTACATGAAGCGTTGCAAACATCCGCTCCCGAACCGTCGGTCACGTGCATTGCGAGCCTCTTGAAGGGGGTGAGCTCCCATTCCTTGAAAAGATCAGCATACACTCTCTCTGCTGCGCCCTGGCCGCCCTGGTTTCCTCTTACGTCATCGGCCTCGAGGCCGTCTTCCGTAGGAAGATCCGGGAAATCCGGTACCACAGGGTCGATCGGATCTACGGGTTCGCCCTTTCTCAGCGAATCATCTTCCTCCGGATCCTCAAACTTCTTCTCTATGGTCTTGTTCAGCATCTGCCTGAAGAAGTCGTAGTTTTTGTTGTCGTTCCACTCGCCCGCGGTGAGTGTCCCGGGGTCTCCGTTAAACTGAGTGGGTGCTAAAGCATCGTCGTATTTGGCTGCGCCCTCGAACACTCCCCCTTCGATCGCATCCATAAAGACTTCTCCGTCCTCCGGGCCGCCGGCAAATCTCTCCAAGGGAAGTCCGTCATCCGCAACCATATAAGCTTCGGGTGCTACTACCGCAGCGGGTTCCTCTACATCCCCCATATCAAAAGATGAGGTGTCCTTCTTTTCAAGCGCCTTCCCATCGGTGGTCGTGGATATATCAGCCTCACCGGGAGCCGGTGTCGAAGAAGGTGTTTTCTCAACGTCCTTCGTAAGTTCGCCCTTGCCTTTGTCTGCCGCGGAGCCCGTCAAAGTTCCCGCAGGACTCACGTCCACGGTCGCTTCCGTCCCTGTACTTGAGGGATCGCCGCTATCAGACTCTTCAGTGTTCTTTGAGCAGCCTGCAAACATCATGACCGCGAGCGCCAGTATGAGAAGAAGTGCTGTTATGATCTTTGTTCTCTTTTTCATGTGATCCTCCCTTCGACCGTAAAGATCGGTTTTTTTTGCTTTCTGAAGGTTAGACGAGAGAAAAGATCATTTGGTTCCGTCAAATCCTTTTCTTTTTTTCGCGACCTCTATGAGACCCTTTGCCTCCTCAAAAGCCTCGGGCAGTTTCGCGTCCATCCACTCCTTGCCCGACTTCTCTTTCTTCTTTATCTTGTCCCACTCTTTTAACTCTTCCTCGACCGAGTTCACCACCGCGTCGCCGAACACGTGCGGATGCCTGAATATCATCTTTTCCTTCACAGTCCTTGCGACGTCTTCGAAGTCAAAGAGCCCCTCCTCCGAAGCGATCTGGCACTGCATCACGACCTGCAGCAGAAGATCTCCGAGCTCCTCCCTCATGCTGTCGCTGTTGCCGGTCTCTAAGTACACGTTGATCCCCGATATGACCTCAGCTGCCTCCTCTATACACTCCGCCTTGAGCGTCTCATGCGTCTGCTCCCTGTCCCAGGGACAGCCTCCGGGCGCCCGAAGTCTCCTGCACACTTCCCTTAATTCTTCTATCTCAGACATCTGTCTCCTTCCCGCGCAGGCTCCTTTGCGGCCCGCTCTCAGGTCGCCCGCACATCCGCGCACCGACCTGTCTATGATTATATCAGAAGCCTTCCTTTTTTAGAAGTATATTTGACCCGTGAAACAAAAGAGAAACATCGGGCTAAACATTTGCTTATGTTACGTAAACACTCGTTTATGTTGCGTAAACGTTTCCACGCAAACGACCCCGTCCTTCCGTTTGTTTGGACACATTATCCAAGCGAGGAACCCCGCAGAGGCAGGCGTTTGGCTAAAACGCAACAATTTGCGTAACAAAAAAGGTAACGAAGCAACAGAATGTGCAAAAAATAAGCAAAATTGTGCAAAAATCACGCAACAAAAACTTGTGAAAAATCACTATAATATAAGGGTAACACATATAACGAAATTGGAGGTGTTGTATGAGAAACTTATTGGGAAAGAAGTTTACACCAATGCTTTGCGCCATACTTGTTCTGGCGATGGCATTTGCTTCCTTGAGTGGCGCTGCCACTGCAAAGGCTGCAAAGTCCCTCGCAAAGATAGAACTTGACGGCGCAGTCAACGACTGGATGAACATAAAAGACATCCTCTCGGAAACAGACGGCGCATTTGACCGCGTCGCAGCATTCTATGACGATGAGTATGTATATGTTCTGTTCATGCTCAACGACGTAACAGGCTGGGAACACAGTCAGGTATTCATCGACCTCGACGGCGATGAGAAGACAGGTTTCCAGGACTACGGCGGCGGTTTCGAGTTCATGGTTGAGAACGAGAATCTCTACATGACCGAAATCGGCGAGTGGCCCAACACAGAAGTTGACGAGATCGAGATGGGACGTTCGGATGACAAAGCTGTCACCGAGTACAGAGTCGCACGTTCTCTCCTTAAGTACAAAGGAAAGGATTACGACCTCAAGAACGCCACCTTCAACATCACACTCAGGGATGCAAGCTGGAACACAGCTTTCACATATCCCAACGATTCGATCACAAAGCTTCCTTCACTCAAGGATGCGACCATCAAATCCGACGAGCCCGGTATCAGCGGTTTTGCATTTAAGCCTGCGAAGGATATGCGCGCTCTGACGAGTGCCACTCTTCCCGGCGGAACGATCGGTTCCTTCACCGCAAAGGGCGGCGACGGCAAGAAGTACTCTTACAGCTTCGCTTTCAGCGCTGTAAAAGGCAAGGACAACAACAAGTTCGTCATCAAGGGCAACAAGCTCATCGTTGGCGATCAGCTCCTCGGACCCGGAACCTACAAGATCAACCTCAAGGTTAAGAGCGGCATCCGTTCTGAGATCAAGGCTTTCGATGTCAAGATCAAGAAGGGCGAAAACGTTCCGATCACAGAGGATATCTTCGACGGCAAGAAGGGTGAGTGGTTCACCGTTAAGTACAACAAGGCAAAGAAGAACGGCTATGAGATCGACGCTATCAAGACTCAGTACCGTCTCTACACAATGCTCAGCGCAAAGGAAGAGGACCTCGATACTCAGAACGTATGGATCCTCGACACAAAGGCAAAGGCAGGCTACAGCTACAAGGGCCTCGCAGGTGCTGACTATGTTGTAAGGAACGGCGTTCTTTACAAGGTTGCAGCGAAAGATACCGTGGGCGAGAGGATCGCTGCGGCAGACATCGACTATGCGGCAGACAACGTTACCATGAAGCTCTACCTCAAGGATCTCGGCAATCCGAAGAAGGTAAAGATAGCAGTTACGGCAAAGGACGACGCTGTAAAGCTTCCCGCAAAGAAGTACCTTGAAGTAAAGGCTTCGTTCAAGATGTCTTACGACAAGAACAAGGTTTATCCTTTCGAGGATTTCGAGAACTACAGCAATCCTTTCGAGGGATACGGCGTATGGGCAAACATGAACATGGACAACGCCGAGAACCTTGCTTACAACTACAGTCTTGCTTATCTTCCCATCTCGTGGGCAGATGCAGTTCCCACCAAGGGAAAGGTTGACTGGAAGAACATCGAAGAGACATACAACTTCGATTACTGGAAGAAGCACGGCGTGAAGTTCGTCTTCAGATTCATCATCGACAACCCTGAGCCTCTCACAGGCAGCAGAGCTGAAGAGATCTACGGCGAAGCTGTTGACAAGAAGTTCATGGAGAAGTATTCACTCCTCGGTTCTGACGGCAAGGCTTCCGCAGAAGCTGTAGAGAAGCTCCTTGCAACAGGCGATTTCCGTATGGACATCCCCGTATGGCTCTTCGTTGAGCTCTGCAACGAGACACTTGCAGGCACGACAAAGAACGCAGGTACCTTCTACAACATGTACAGTTCGATCGGCGGAGCAGGCTTCTCACCCAACTATGAGAGCAAGATCATGATCAACGGTCATACCGAGCTCTTCAAGGAACTTGCAAAGAAGCTCGATGACACAAGCATCACAGCATACGCAGAGATCGGAAGCTTAGGCCACTGGGGCGAGTTCCACACATGGCCCGAGAAGGAATCTCCCGAGAGCGAAGGCTTCGGTTCAGGTGATTTCCCGAGCGAGGCAGTTCAGAAGAAGTACATCAACGCTTATCTGAACAACTTCAAGAACGTTAAGTCCGGTACTAGAAACCAGGGCGCATTTGCAAAGAAGAAAGGTCTCGGCCTCTTCAACGACGTAACCGGTGAAGGCAAGATGCAGATCTCGATGATGCCTGATTTCTGGAAGAAGAACTACTCGGGCGGCGAGTTCGCAAACGGCGACAGCGTACGTTACCTCAACAACGAGAACTTCCTTAAGACTCTCGGTTACATCAAGGATGCTCATACATCCTGGCAGGCTCCCTGCTCACCCGCAGATCTGCTCGGAACTGATTTTGACGCATTCTTCTATCAGACAAACATCAACTACCTGCAGCGCATCATGGGCTACCGCTTCAGAGTGAAGGACGCTTCCTACACAAAGAGCGCAAAGGCAGGCTCATCGCTCAAGGTTAGCGTAACAATCGAAAACACCGGAATCGCACCTATTTACTACAACTATCCTGTAGAGCTTAGTTTGCTCGACAAGAACGGCAAGGTTGTTGCAAAGGCTATCAGCAAGGCAGATCTCACTACCTGCATGCCCGGCAAGACCATCACCGCTACTGCGAACATCAAGATCCCTGCTTCCGCAAAGGGCAAGCTCACCGTTGCGTGCGCGATCGTTGATCCCGCTACGAAGAAGCCCGCGATCAGACTTGCGAACAGAGCTGTTGACGCAAACAACCGCATCGATCTCTACTTCATTGAGATTACGAAATAAACAGGAGGATCCAGATGAAAAAAGCTTATTTTATAAAGCCTCTGGCGTTCATCATCGCTCTTGTCATGATCATCGGCTGCATGAATATGGGCGGCAGAACCCAGACTGCAAATGCTGCTGACAAGACGCTCACAGTTGGCGATGTCACAGGTACACTCAGAAGTGAAAAGACTCCGATCAAGGCAAAGTGGCTCTACACAGAGAGCGGCTGTCTGATCGGCCAGAAGCCCTCGGGCGGCAAGATGAAGTTCGTCTCCGAAGGCGATGACTCGGTACGTGTCCGCATGATCTTAAACAGCGGCAAGGGTATCCCTGTTAAGGAAGGCGATTACCTGATCCTTAAGTACACCTACAGCGAAGGCATTGCTCTTTCGACGATCCAGATCCAGGGTCTGATCGACGATCCCGAGGGTTGGGATTCCATCGATCTCGGATACTTCGGAAAGACCGACAAGAACGGTTACCTCGCTATCGAGCTCCCCGAGGATTACTGGGGACAGACACTCTTCGCACTGCGCTTCAAGGCAGATGACTGCCCCGCAGGCGAGACCATGACTTTCTCATACGGCGGCGTCCTCACAGACACCTCTGTAAAGAAGTACTTCAGCTACAAGGCAGATCCCAGCGTAGGCGGCGTTTCGCAGACATACTACAGCGACGTTTTCTCACGCGGTTTTGCTTGGAGAACAAAGGATGTCAATCCCAAAGGTCAGATGGTTCAGTATGTTGACACCGCTAAGGTTGCAGACATCGCTACATATGACTGGGATGCAAACTACAAGAAGGACGGCTCGGGCGATGTAAAGAGTGTTGATGATTACTTCAACGTAAAGCTCGTAAACTCCGACGATTCCGCTACTTACTACTGCCACAAGGCACACCTTGAGAACCTTCCCGAGGGTACCTCCTGCTACTACAGAGTCGGCAGCAGCGAAGGCTGGTCGCCGGTAGGTCAGTTCAAGGTAAACACCAAGGAAGAGAAGTTCAGCTTCATCCACGTAACAGACCCTCAGGCAACTGAAGTTTCAGAGTACATGCAGTTTGCTGCACTCGTAGACGAGGCTCACGAGAGAGTTGCAAAGGACAAGGACACATACCTCGTAGGTATGACCAATACCGGTGATATCACCGATGAGTGCCACGACGGAAACTACTTCATCGAGCAGTACAACATGGCTCAGGATTTCTCGAAGAACATGTTGAGCACGGTCATCATCCCCGTCGCAGGTAACCACGACACCACAGAGGACTGCTTCTTCAGCATGTTCGATATCGATTTTGCAAACTATTGCCCCGACGGCAAGCACAACAGCCACAGGGCCGGCGGATGCTACTCCTACATCCTCGGCAACGTATACATGATCGGTACAAACTCCAACGAGTCGGGTTCTCTTGACGGCGGTTCGGGCGAGTACGATTCAAGAGCCGATTACAGAGAGCAGTACGCATGGATCAAGGGTCAGCTCGAGAACGCAGCGAAGCTCCGCGAGGAAGGCAAGATCAACTGGATCGTAATGCTCTCTCACGCAGGTATGATCACTCAGGGTTACCACTCGATGGACGGCGGTTCCGTACAGCTGAGAAAGAACCTTGCTCCTCTCTATGCAGAGTACAAGGTTGACCTCGTGCTTCAGGGACATGACCACTCCTACAACAGATCGGTTCCTTACTACTATGGCAAGGACGTAAACGGCGATACTTTCGACGGTCTCACATCGAACAACCGCGAGACAAATGACGGAAACGGCACCATCGTTTACGACAACCCTTACACAGCGGCAGTTGAGACAAAGGATACCAAGGTCGCAAGACTGTTCAACATAGAGCCCGAGGGAACCCACTATGTAACCATCAACTACGGCGGCACCAAGTCGATAGCTCTCTCTCAGGACTTCGTTGAGTCTAACTACACGATGCCTGACAAGGAGATCCTTGTCGGTGCGGCAAACAGCCCCGTAAACAACATCCACTGCGCTATCCAGTACCAGCAGCAGTTCTACGCTGTAGTTACCGTACAGGGCGATACGCTCACCTACGATACATATGAGTTCAACGGCAATTCTTCGAAGCTTTTCGATACCTTCACCGTTGTGAAGGATGGCAAGCACAAGCCTGACATCACAAAGCACGAGATCGATTTCAAGGGTGTTGCCATCGAGAGCAAGACTGCTGACGGCAAGGCTCCCAAGCTTGACATCGCTGATATCCAGTCGACGAAGGTTAAGAGCAAGAAGGCTGTCACAGAGTTCGTAGATTACGATCTCCTTGCGTACAGCGTAACAGGAACCACCGCTTCAGGAAAGGCTTACGAGTCCGACAAGGCTATGCCTACAGAAGCAGGTGAGTATGTACTTCATGTAACGGTTATGGATGAGTGCTCGTTCTTCAAGGGCACCACGGAGTTCCCGTTCACCATCGGAGCTCCCGTGAAGGCACCTGTCTTCGATCCCAAGCCTTTCATCGGAGGACTTACAAAGTAATTAAAGCATTATAGTTCAAACCCCGGGGTATCAAAGCCCCGGGGTTTTTCTTTTTAGAAGATCAGAACGCAGGCTGTGGCCTGTCACGCTTTCAGACAAACAAAAAAGCTGTCGCTTCACGCAACAGCTTTTAGTAGCGAATAGGGGAATCGAACCCCTGTTTCCGCCGTGAGAGGGCGGCGTCTTAACCGCTTGACCAATTCGCCACGGACTGGCAAATGAACTACATTTGCCGTCAACGTTGATTATTATAAGGCATGGCTCGTAGAATTGCAAGCCTTTTTTGCCTTATAAGAGTATTTCTTTTTTGCGGTATTCCCGTGAGAATTCAGATAATTTCACACCAGGTCAAACAGTGAGATCTGGTTGGACTCCGTGAGCCCGTCGAGCAGGCCGAGCGCACTCATCGTATCCACAACAGTCTGTCCCACTCCGCAGCGCGTCTTGAAGTCCTCCTTGGAGATGAACTTTCCCTTTGAGGCCTCGTCCGCTATCTGCTCTGCGGCCTTCTCTCCGAGTCCCGCTATCGACAGGAGGCTCGGCATGATCTTGCCGTCAACTATGGTGAACATCCTCGCCTTGCTCTTGTAGATGTCTATAGGCGCGAAATCAAATCCTCTCGCATACATCTCCTTTACGAGTTTCATATCGGAGAGCTGCTCCTTGTCATTCGGAGTCGGCTTGGCAAGCTTCTTGAGCTCGTTCATGTTATCCTTAAGTACCTTCGGTCCCCTGCACATCTTGGCGTAGTCAAAGGCCTTCGCCCTGATCCCGAAGTATGCCGCGTAATATGCGAGCGGGTAGTTTATCTTATAAAACCCGATCCTGAAGGCCATCATGACGTAAGCGCAGGCATGAGCCTTGGGGAACATATACTTGATCCTCTTACACGACCAGATGTACCAGTCGGGCACGTCGTGCGCCGTCATGTCCTCCTCCATCTCGGATGTGAGTCCCTTGCCCTTTCTCACGCTCTCCATGATCTTGAAGGCTTTTCCGCTCTCGATCCCCTTCGATATGAGATAAGTCATGATATCGTCTCTCGTACAGATCGCCGAGGAGAGTGTACACTTCCCGTCAGCGATCAGGGTCTGCGTGTTGTTCAGCCACACGTCGGTCCCGTGCGACAGTCCCGATATCCGGATCATGTCGGAGAAGCTCTGAGGCTTGGTGTCCTTGAGCATCTGTATGACGAAATCCGTGCCAAGCTCCGGAAGACCAAGCGTCCCAAGCTCGCAGCCGTCTATGTCGTCAGGACTGATCCCGAGCGCCTCTGTCGACCTGAAAAGCGACAGCACCTTCTCATCATCCATCCTGATCGTCTTCGCGTCAACTCCCGTGTAGTCCTCGAGCGCGCGTATCATGGTCGGATCATCATGCCCCAGGATATCGAGCTTTAAGAGGTTCTGATCGATCGCGTGATACTCAAAATGCGTGGTGACCGTCTTTGAAGACATATCATTTGCGGGGTGCTGGACAGGCGTGAACGAGTAGATCTGCTCGCCCAAGGGCAGCACGATGATGCCTCCCGGGTGCTGTCCTGTCGTCCTTTTGACGCCTATGCACCCCATCGAGAGCCTCTCTTTTTCTATGTCGCGCCTTGTCAGATCGTGCTCCTCACAGTATTTGAGCACATAGCCGAAGGCAGTCTTGTCAGCGAGCGTTCCGACCGTCCCTGCCCTGAAGGTCTGGCCGTCCCCGAAGATCACCTCGGTGTAATCGTGAGCCTTGTTCTGGTACTCACCCGAGAAATTGAGGTCAATATCAGGCTCCTTGTCGCCGTAGAACCCGAGGAACGTCTCGAAGGGTATGTTGTGGCCTTCCTTTTCAAGGGGCTCACCGCACACCGGGCAGAGCCTGTCTGGCATATCACAGCCCGAGCTCTGGCTGTAGCGCTTCACTTCCTCCGAATCAAAATCCGAGTAGTGACATTTCTTGCAGTAATAGTGGGCAGGCAGAGGGTTTACCTCCGTGATACCCGACATCGTCGCGACAAATGATGAACCCACGGATCCTCTCGACCCGACGAGATAGCCGTCCTCGTTCGACTTCCACACAAGCTTCTGCGCGATGATATACATGACCGCGAAGCCGTTCTTTATGATGGACTCAAGCTCGTGCTCAAGCCTCTCGGACACGGGTTTTGGGAGCGGGTCGCCGTACATGGCGCGCGCCCTCGTCTCGCAGATCTCCCTCAGCGTCTTGTCCGAATCCTCGATGACGGGGGGACATTTGTCGGGCCTTACGGGATTGATCTTCTCGATCATGTCGCTGATCTTCTTCGGATTGTTTATGACGACATCCCTCGCGGACTCATCCCCGAGATAAGAGAACTCCCGAAGCATCTCCTCCGTGGTGTGAAGATACAGCGGAGGCTGCCTGTCCGCGCCCTCGAAGCCCTTGGCGTACATGATGATCCTTCTGTAGACCTCGTCCTCGGGGTTTAGGAAATGCACGTCACAGGTGGCCACGGTGAGCTTGCCGTCGTGTTCTCCGAGCTCGTAGATCCTCCTGTTGAGCCTTCGAAGGTCGTTCTCGTTCTCGACCTGCGGATAGCGGTCATCGTCTATCATAAAGGAGTTGTTTCCTATGGGCTGGATCTCGTAATAATCGTAGAAGCTCGCTATCCTCTCAAGCTCCTTCTCCGGCTTGTCCCAGAGGATCGCCTGGAAGAGTTCTCCCGCCTCGCAGGCCGAACCCACTATGATACCCTCCCGGTACTCTCTGAGCAGGCTCTTCGGGATCTTGGGAACCCTCGAGTAATACTTTAAGTGTGACTCCGACACGAGTCTGTAGAGGTTCGTGCGCCCCGTGATGTTCCGGCACAGGAGTATGATGTGGTACGCGGGCATCTTCCTTATGTCCTCGTCGCTGTACTTCCCGTCGGGACCCGGCCTGTACTCGTGTCCTCTCCTGTCGACCACGACCTCGGCCTCGTCATCCACTATATAGCCTTCGCACCCGTAGATCACCTTGAAGTTCTTTAACCTCTCCTTCTCCTCATCGGTCATCTTTTTCGGGTCAAATGCCTTCTTCGCCTCCGTGAAAGCCTGCACCACACCGTGATCTGTGATGGCGATCGCCTCGTGTCCCCAGTCAAATGCCGTTCTCACGAGAACCTCCGGTTTGATCACGGCGTCCATGTCGCTCATTTGCGTGTGGGCGTGGAGCTCTATTCTCTTCACGGGCGCGTTGTCCGTGCGTTTCTCGGTGTAATCCGCTATGTTTTTGATGCCCCTTACAGACGAGAGTCCGAGCTCGTCAAGGTAGGTGTCGTATTTGGCGACCGCCTTCATGCGGACGAACTTTCCCTCCGCTATGTGCGAGAGCATCTCTTCCTTCTCATCCTGCTCCACAAAGATCTTGGTTCTGATACTGTCCGTGAAGTCCGTCAAGACAAATGATATGATCACCTTTCCCGTCTTTTGCAGATCGGTCGTCTCGACCTTCAGGATCTTTCCTCTTACGACCACCTCGCCTATCTCGTCGAGGATCTCCTCTATGGCTACCTCGTTGCCCTCAAAGCTCTTCCCGTAGAAGATCTCGGGGTCGTCGGGCAGACGCTTCTTCGCGTATTTCGCCTTGCTGTAGGCCTTCCCGGAGTTTGCGGGCGCCTTTTTCGAGGCGGTCTCTTCCCTTTCACCGGAATCCTTCCCCTTCGAGGTCTTTTCTTCAACCTCTCCTTCCCCGCGCTCCACGGGCTCTTCAGCGTGGGAGACATCCTCCGCGGGCTTCGCAAATGCTCTGCTCTCAAAGATATAAGGGCTGACATCTGACCCGTACGCGTCTTCTGCCTCCCTCTTTACCTCGCTGTATGCGAAGCTCAGCACCGGGCTCAGACCGAACCTGTCCGTGAACACCTCATTTGCGAGCTTCTCTATGATCCTCGCGCTCTCCTTTGCGATAAAGGAGTCCTCCATCGCGATCTCGAGGCCGCTGTCAGAGACGTTTACCCTCGCTGCCTGAAAGAGGCTGAAGGCGATCATGCTCTTTTCCATGAGCTCGTCCTCGAAGCTGTCCCTGTACTCTCTCCATATCTTTGCAAATGATGCCTCCTCGAGGTCAAATGCCTCCCTGAGCGTCACCGCAGCTCCGCATGAAGAAAAAAGCCGTTTCTGCATAAGCATCTCCAGCTTTTTGATATCTCTTCTCGAAATGATGCGCGTGCAGCGCAGATAGATGTCTACGCCTCCGTCTGCCTGCTTTTGCACCACTCTCGTCACATATACCTGCCTGAAGTTCTCCTTCTCCCGCGAAGAAAGATCAAGCGTGGGAAACGCCTCCCCAAGCTCATATATCCTCAGATTCTCAAGATCATCCCTCATTGTTACCCCTTGTTTCTCTGTTTCCTGCAAGATCCTTGCGCATCGGATACTCGGGCCTTACAGTCCTTTCCCGTATGTGTCAAGCTCCGCCTTCAGCGCGCCGAGCAGTTCGCTCTCCGCGACCTTTTTAACTATCTCACCTTTTTTAAACAGAAGACCGAAGCCGTCGCCTCCCGCCACACCGAGGTCCGCTTCCCTCGCTTCTCCGGGGCCGTTTACGGCACAGCCCATGACTGCGACCTTTATGTCCAGATCATACCCCGCAGTGAGCTTCTCGACCTTCTGCGCGAGTCCTATGAGATCTATCTTCGTCCTCCCGCACGTGGGACAGGAAACCACCTCTATGCCGCCCTTTCTGAGCCCGAGCGTCCTGAGTATGAGCTTTGCGGATCTCACTTCCTCCTCGGGTGCGCCCGTGAGCGACACTCTTATGGTATCCCCTATACCCTCGCTCAAGATGATGCCTATGCCTATGGCGCTCTTTATGTTGCCGGACACAAGTGTCCCCGCCTCCGTGATCCCGACGTGGAGCGGATAGCGTGACTCCTTTGCGATCAGTCTGTGCGCCTCAACGCTCATCATGACGTCGGAGGACTTGATGGAGATCACTATGTTGTCATAGTCCTCGTCCTCTATCAGCTTCACGCTTCCGAGCGCGCTCCTCACGAGACCCTCGGCCGTAACTCCCCCGTACTCTTCAACGAGGCTCTTCTCCAGGGACCCGCTGTTCACGCCCACCCTGATCGGTATGCCGCGTTTCTTCGCAGCCTTTACGACCTCGCTCAGGCGCTCCCTTCCGCCTATGTTCCCGGGGTTGATCCTGATCTTGTCGGCGCCGTTTTCGATCGCCGCCAGAGCGAGCCTGTGATCAAAATG
Source organism: Lachnospiraceae bacterium (assembly GCA_017958245.1). Next base: position 12,140 of record JAGDDC010000172.1, on the reverse strand, counting down.
AATATCGGCGACCAGGGGTATGGCTATCTCGCTTTTTATCAGGCGCAGCGCAGAAGCCGCCTCCATGGTGGGAACGGCGCATCTGATCACGTCGCACCCCAGCTCCTCAAGCCTCTTTATCTGGGCCACGGTGGCCTTCACATCCTCGGTCCTCGTGTTTGTCATGGACTGGATCAGCACGGGGCTTCCGCCGCCTATCGTCCTGTCGCCTATGCTTATCTTTTTGGTCTCATCCCTGTACATAATCTGCTCCGATCAGTTTCTAAAGCTCCTGCCCGGAGCCGGGGGCAAGGCCTCCCCCGCTTTGCGGGATCAGAAGAACACGTTCTTTATGTCGTTGTAGAAGACGAACACCATGAGCACCATGAGGAGCACAAAGCCCACGAGGTGTACGACGCCTTCCTTTTCCTTGCTTATCGGCTTGCCTCGTATCGCCTCTATCAGGACGAACACGATCCTGCCGCCGTCGAGTGCCGGCAGGGGCAGAAGGTTCATGACGCCGAGGTTTGCCGAGAGCAGTATCGCCCAGTTCATGAGGTTTAGCACAACGTAGAGGATCCCGTCCTCCTTGGAGGATTCGATGGTGCTTCCAAGCTCCTTTACTATCCTCACGGGACCGCCTATCTGATCCGTGGAGAGCCTTCCCGTGATGAGCCTTCCGAGGCTCTTTACGGTGGATACGATCCAGTATTTGACTTCGTTTAATGCATAGCCGAGTGTCTCAAAGGGACCTGCCTTCTCCCTGTAATGATAGTTGTAAGAGAAGCCTGCTACGTACTCCTCGAAGTAGTTTGGTGTCAGTGTGAGCGTCTGGGTCTCGGATCCACGCCTGATCTTCAAGGCCACGGGGCTTCCGTCCATGGGATGCTCCTCAAAATGCATCATGACAGCCTCGCCGGTCTTCACCTCTTCCCCGTCTATCTCAAGTATCACGTCTCCGGCCTTCACGCCCGCCGCTTCCATGGCTCCGCCCGCGCTGACCTCTGTTATCGCGGGCTCCGTGGTGTCAGCCATATAGGAGAACCCCAGCCTGTAGGTCGTGTTGAGCACGGGCGTCAGGACCGTCTCATAGTCCTCTCCGTCCCTCTCGTACTCGACCTCCAAAGGCTCCGCTCCGAGCTCGTTGAACTCGAAATACATGGCAAGCTCTCTTCCGACTCTCGTCCTCGAGCCGTCAAAGCTCGTTATCACGTCTCCCGCTTTGAGCCCTGCTGCCTCCGCAGCCGAACCCTCAGAGACGGCTAGAACTGTCGGATGGTCGATGCCCGCTATAGCTATGATCACTATCGACAGCACGAACGCGAGCAGGAAGTTGAAGAACGGGCCCGCAAAAAGCACCGAGAACCTCGCCCATACTCCCTTGTTGTTGAAGGCTCTCTCGTCCTCCATGATCTCGTCCTCTCCGAGCATCTGGCAGGAGCCTCCGAGCGGCAGGAGCTTAAAAGAGTATCTCGTCTCGCCGATCTTGAAGCTGAAGAGCCTCGGCCCGAAGCCCACGGAGAACTCGGGCACTGCTACACCCGCCCTCTTTGCGAGCAGCATATGTCCGAGCTCGTGTACGACGACTATTACCGTAAATATAAGTATACCGATGATTATGTTCAAAACAGTGCTCATTACTATCTATCTTTTCCTCTCATTTCGTCCAATCTAGCATATGTAAGCCTCTCGGTCTCGAGTATCTCCTCGAGCGAGGGATCGTCCGTAAAAGATGCGCCCTCCACGGCATTTCTTATGAACTGCGCTATGTCGAGGAACCTGATCTGTCCCAGCAGGAACTTCGCAACGGCGTACTCGTTGGCCGCGTTGAAGACCGTAGGCAGATTCCCGCCCTTTTTGCTCACCTCGATCCCGAGCGCAAGTCCGTCAAAGGTCTCGAGGTCGGGCTTTTCAAAACTAATGCTCCCAAGCTGCGCAAGGTCAAGCCTTCCCACCGAGAGAGGCCTTCTCTCGGGATATGTCAGGGCGTACTGTATGGGCAGCCTCATGTCGGGACAGCCGAGCTGGGCTATGATGCTCCCGTCCGTGAACTGCACCGCCGAGTGTATGATGCTCTGCGGCTGTACGATGACTTCTATCCTGTCGGATGTCACTCCAAAGAGATGGCATGCCTCCATAACCTCAAGCGCCTTGTTGACCATGGTCGCGGAATCTATGGTGATCTTTCTCCCCATGTTCCAGTTGGGGTGCTTTAAGGCATCCTCCGGCCCGACATTCTTTAACTCGTCCCTCTTTTTGCCCCTGAAGGGTCCTCCGGAAGCCGTGAGAAGTATCTTCTCGATCTTGTCCGCGCTCTGTCCGGTCCCGTCTGCGCCCCTGGCCTCGAGCGACTGAAAGATCGCCGAGTGTTCGCTGTCAACGGGGTATATCGGGACTCCCTTCTCTGCCGCGAGCTTCATGATGATATGTCCCGCGCACACGAGCGTCTCCTTGTTCGCGAGGGCTATGTCGTGCCCCGCCTTTATCGCCTCGATCGTGGGTCTGATGCCTATCATCCCGACGACCGCCGTGAGCACCATATCTGCCCCGTCCATTGCAGCGCACTCTATGAGGCCGTCCATCCCGGAGACCACCTTTATGTCCGTATCCCCGAGCCTCACGGCAAGTGTGCGCGCCGCGTCCTCGTCGTACACGCAGACAAGCTTCGGTGAGAATCTCCTGGCCTGCTCCTCGAGGAGCTTTATATTGGTGCTCGCCGCAAGGGCCGCAACCTCGAGGTCGTCCTGCGCCGATATGACGGAGAGCGCCTGTCTTCCTATGGATCCCGTGGATCCGAGAAGTGATATCCTTTTCATAACCTGTTCCGATCCTGTCAAAACCCTGCCCCATAGAGCCCTGTCAAATGCGCTTCTACAGAGCTCCTCCGGTAAAGAGCACGAGCATATAGTAGCATATCGGCGCTATGAAGATCACGCTGTCGAAGCGGTCGAGCACGCCGCCGTGCCCCGGGATCAGCTTCCCGTAGTCCTTTATGTCCTTGTTGCGCTTGATACCCGAAGCCGCCATGTCTCCGATCTGGGAAATGACCGCCCCGCACGCTCCCGTCGCCGGGAAGACGATCAGCGCGTTGAAATCTGTTATCTTCTCCCTAAAGATCAGTGCGAAAATGAGTCCTATGAGCGCAGCACCGAAAACTCCGCCAAAGAACCCCTCGACTGATTTCTTGGGGCTCAGCCTCGGCGCGAGCTTATGCTTTCCTATCCTCTTTCCTACCTCATAGGCCATGGTGTCGGATCCCCATGAGCCCACGAACACAAGCCATACCGAGTAGGCTCCGCTGTCCATCATCCTGATCCTGTATATGAAAGAGAGCGTCACTGCCACGTAGAAGAGTCCGAAGAACACGGTGAATACCTGCGTTGAATTAAACTTCGGAAAAGTGAGCACATAGACTGCCATGAGCAGTATGATAAATGCGCTCACGAGGACCATCAGAAGGTCGTACCTTTCAAAGTAAACCATCGCGTAAAAGCCCGCCGCGGCGAGGTACCCCACCGCTCCAAGAAGGCTTTTGTGGACCTTCTCCGTCCTGTACAGCTCCATCAGCCCGACTGCCGTGACAAACACGAGCAGCGGGAAGAGCAGGTACTGTGCAAATATCATGCACACCACCAGTATGATCATCATCACCACGCCGCTTATGAGCCTGAGCATGGATGAACTCATCTTCTTTTTTTCTTCCTGCATGTCTTTTTCCGTCCCGTTCTAATTGTCCGCTTCAGGCTTGTGCCCTCCGAAGCGCCTGTCTCTCGTGTTGAAGTACTCTATGGCCTTCTCAAGCTCTTTCTCGTCAAAATCAGGCCAGAGAACATCGGTAAAATACATCTCCGAATACGCAAGCTGCCACAGCAGGAAGTTTGATATTCTCTGTTCGCCGCTCGTGCGCACGAGGAGATCCGGATCCGGGATGTCCGCCGTGTCGAGGTAAGACGCTATACGCGCCTCATCTATCTGACCGGGGTCCAGCTTCCCCTCCTTCACTTCCTCACAGGCCTTCACAAAAGCCCGCCTGATCTCGTCCCTGCCGCCGTAGTTCAAGGCCACCTGGAAGTTGAGCCCCGTGTAGTCCTTTGAAGCCTCCTCAAGCTCCCTGATGCTCTCTCTCAAGTCCTCGTCGAGCCTTGACTTGTCACCTATCACCCTGACGCGCATGTTGTTCTTCCTGCTCCGCTTTAAGCAGTCCTTCATGTAAGCGCGGAGAAGGCTCATGAGCGAGGCCACCTCGTCGTCCGGTCTTCCCCAGTTCTCCGTCGAAAAAGCGTAGACCGTAAAATACTTGATCCCGTGGTTCCACACTATCTCGCACATGTCCTCGACGACCTTCGCGCCCTGCCTGTGGCCGGCCTTCCTCGGGAGATGTCTCTTCTTCGCCCATCGCCCGTTTCCATCTAGTATGATCGCAATATGTTTCAATTCTGTGAACTCTTTTCCCATCTTGCCCGACCTCCAAACACACAAATCCATTTTATCGAAGCCGGGCGCCGATATCAAGTGATTCTTTGGTCTGTTTTGTATCCTCATCCGCCGGGGCTTGGCATACATCCCCAAAAGAACGACCGGCCCGAAGGCCGGTCTGAATATGTTTATTTCATAAGATCTGTCAGATACTCAAGGTTCAGTCTGTCACATCTGTGGTCGCTCGCAGACATCCCCGCGATCTCGCAGTCAAAGTAGTTGAGCGTCTCGTCCGAGTAAGTGTTGTCGATCCATCTCCATTTGCCGTCTATGTAGGTAACGTTGAATACATGGTCGATGCTCTCCCCCTCCTTTTGAACTCTGTGAACGTGAACACAGGGGATGCCCGATGCGCAGAACAGCGCCTGCGTGAGGTTGCCGTAACCGCCGCACGTTGTCGTGGCTGTCTCGCCCTCGTGCTCAGCGGGATCCCAGGTGATGAGCCCGTAAGCGTCGGTCACCTTCCTCAGAGGGAAGACTTCCTTGTCCTCGTCGTGGGTCTTGCGCCACTCCTTGAACTTCTTCATCCACACGTCGTCATAGTGGAGATACCCCACTATCCACTTGCTGATGGCCTTTGCCTTCTCCATGTCGGTCTTGCAGCCCTTTGTGAGCTCCTTGGCCTTCTTTACTACCACGTCCCATGCCTCGTCCGTGTAGTCGATGTGGCTTCCGTCCTCAGCGACGATCCACTGGTTCTTGAACTCGCGCACGTTGTCCACGTAGTACTGCGGATCCTGCGCCGAAAGATACTCTATCGTCTGATCGAAAGTCTTGATCCTGGCCTTCCATGCCTTGTCGGGGTTGTTCTTCACGGTCTTCAGCTTGTTGGAATCCCAGAAGGTCCTCATCTCCTCGATGTCGAAGGCCTTGAACTTCTTCGGGAACACTACCTTCTTCAGGTTCGGGCAGCCGTAGAAGGCGCCCTTTTCTATCTTCTTGACCGTAGCGGGGATCTTGGCAGTCTTGATGTTAGCGTTGTCGTTGTAAGCCCACTCCCCTATGACCTTGACTGTCTTGCCGTCGATCTTCTTAGGTATGTAGTTGATCCCCTTCTCGCCGCCCGACCATGTGAGCGTCCCGGTCGAGGCGTCAAAACCGACCCAGACTCCCTGTATCTTGTAGTATTTCACTGCTGCCTGCGCCCTGACTCTCCCTGCGGATGAAACCGCCGAAACAACGACGGCGATCGCAAGGATCAGACCGGCAACCCTAAACAAAGTTCTCCTTAGTTCTCTGTTCACAACTTGTCCTCCTTTTATTGCACTCATGAGCAAAACTGCCTGTCATACGACCTTGCTCTTCCTTACTCTACCTTGATATAGATCGTGGCCTGCGTCATGTTGACCGTCTTGTACTTCTTGACTGTTACGAAGACCGCGTATGTTCACTTGGGCGCACCCTTCTTGATCGTCACGACACCCTTCTTTGAGATCTTGATGTATTTCTTCTTCGACCCTTCGGTGACGTTCTTGTAGGTCGTCTTTCCCTTGCCGTTCCTCTTCTTGATCACGGCCTTCTGGGCCTTCTTTTGGAGCGCCGAGTACGAGAAAGTGTCCTTCGTTATGTAGACGCCCGCGAACTGATCCATGATGGTCGAGTGCTCGGGTGGCGCACTCTTGTAAGAATCCTTGTCGAGGTATTCGGGTTCTTTGCCCTCGACCCAGTTTGCGTAGAGCTTGATATCGCCGCCTGTCCTGACGTTCCTGTACGACGTGATCTTCTTTCCGCCGCCGTTCTTTTCGGTGTACCAGCCGTCGAACCTGTACCCCTTCTTTGTGGGTTTGGGAAGGATGCCGAAGAATCCGCCCTCATAAACCTTCTTTGAGGAAACATCCCCCGATCCGCCGTCCGCGTCAAAGCTCACGGTGTAGCTGTTTACCGAGGACGCAGCCGACTCATCGAGCGGGAAGACTTCTCTCAGGTCATAGTTGTGGCTTTCTTCGTTCTTACCGTCGCTCTTGTTCAGAGTGTAGACCTTCCACTCGACGTTGGGGTTGCCGTTCAAAGTGTTGATCTTCACCTTGTTCCCGTCAACCTTGACCGATTCCACGAGGCAGTAGTGACCTGCCGAGAAATGAAGCACGTCTCCGGCTTTGATCTTGTACGAGCCGCCGGCATAGACCGTGTCCTTCCACTCCACGGAATTCTTCTGCCCGTAATATGATGCGCTCTCCTTTGCGATACCCGCCATGCTCATGCACCAGTCACAGAAGTTTCCGCACCAGCCGCCGTATCCCCACTTGTAGTCCTCCTGCTTTACGAGGCCCTTCATGAGCCACTGCCAGTCGGGAGACCCGGTGAAATAATTGTACTCCGCGTAGTACTCGCCGCCTAGCTCGTTGTAGCCGTGCATCTGGGACTCGTCGTTGCCGTGGTGATAGCCGACCTGAGACTTGGCTATGGCCAGTATGTCGTCAGAGAAATCGCCGGTGAGCTTCACCTCGTGAAGCTGCTTGTAGTAGATCCCCTGCTTGTAGGCGTCCGAGAAATCCGGATGTGACATGTAAGTGTCTGCAAATGCGTAGTTGCCGAACTTGATGTCCTTCTTTTTTCCCTTGTAGATGACCGTCTCAAGCTCATCGCAGCTTTCGAAAGCATAGTCACCGATCTTCTTGATGCTTGCGGGGATGGTGACCTTTGTGAGATAACGGCAGCCTTCAAAAGCGCCCTCGGGGATCTCCGTGAGGAAATCCGGTATGACAAGCTCTCTTATCTCCTGATGAGATGTACAGCTATACTCTCCTATCGACTTGACCTTCATCCCGTCGATCTCAGTCGGGAAGTAGGACCCGTCCCATTCTCTCGGGAACCAGCTGATCTGATTCAGGTTTCGCTTGATCCCCCAGTAGAGTCCGTTGAGTTTCACGTACTCCGACTCTTCAGCGGCCCTCGCAGCGTTCGTCGGCGCCGGGACCATCGCGAGGCAAATGATCAACAACAGCGATATGACCTTGCAGGAAATGTTCTTACCCATCTGTATCCTCCTTCAAAACATGCAGTCCCTGCGGGCCTGCCTTTAGCTTTTGCTTTCCCTATTCGGATTCTTTTATCGATAGTTTATCTGCATTGTAAACCCATTTCCCGGAAAATGCACTACCCCAACCGGATTGTTTTAAAAAGGGAGGGGAACTCTCCCCTCCCGAATATGCATGTAAAATGCTCTTCGTTTCCCGCCTATCAGACCGTCATGATCTCCTTTGACTTCGTCTCCATCATCTTGTCGATCTGCTCGCAGAACTTGTCCGTGGTCTTCTGGATCTCATCCTCGATCTGCTTTTGCATGTCTTCCGAGATCTCGCTTGCCTTGCCTGCCTTCTTGATGGCGTCGTTTGCGTCTCTCCTTATGTTGCGGATAGCGACCTTGGCGCCCTCAGCCTTCTTCTTGACGTCCTTAACGAGCTCTTTTCTTCTGTCCTCAGTGAGCTCGGGGAACACAAGCCTGATGATCTTGCCGTCGTTGCTGGGCGTGATGCCTATGTCGGATGCAAGTATCGCCTTCTCGATGTCCTTGATGAGCTTGGACTCCCAAGGCTGGATCTGGATGACTCTTGCCTCGGGCACAGAAACGTTCGCAACCTGCTGTATCGGCGAGGGTGTTCCGTAGTAGTCAACTCTCAGCTTGTCTATGAGGTGAGGGTTCGCGCGTCCCGCGCGGATCGAAGCGTACTCTTCCTCGAGCACTTCGATGGTCTTGTTCATCTTGTCTTCAAAAGGTTTTACTCTCTCATCCATAAGAATCTCCTCCAAATCTTAGTTTCCCGCTGTCCTTAGTCACAGGTGACAACGGTGCCGGTGCATTTGCCTCCCGCGTTGTTTATGATGCTGTTCTCCTCCTCGAGCGAGAAAACGAGGAGAGGCATCTTGTTCTCCATACACATGACGGTCGCCGTCATATCGAGTATCTTGAGCTTTCTCTCGAGGACCTCCGCAAATGATATCCTGTCAAACTTCACTGCGTTCTTGTCGATCTTCGGATCCGCGCTGTAAACCCCGTCGATCGCGCGTGCCATGAGTATGATGTCGGTCTCGAGCTCGATCGCCCTGAGCGCCGTGGCCGTATCCGTCGAGAAATAGGGGTGTCCCGTGCCTCCCGCGAGGAAGACCACCTTCCCCTCCTCGAGAGCCGCCACTACATCGTCCTTGTAAAAGAGCTTCGTCATATCGCCGCACGAAAACTGGGTGTAGATCTCGGTCTTCATGCCCACCGACCTGAAGATCTCGGACACGTACAGACAGTTCATGACGGTCGCGAGCATCCCGATCTGGTCTGCCTTCACCCTGTCGATGGTCTCTGAACTCCTGCCTCTCCAGAAGTTCCCGCCGCCGATCACGACCGCTACCTGCGTCTTTGCCTCGACCAGCTCCTTCACCTGCTTTGCGACCTTCACGCAGGTAGGCTCGTCAAAGCCTGTCTTCTTCTCGCCAGCGAGAGCCTCTCCGCTGAGTTTTAAAAGCACTCTTTTATATCCGGACATATGAGACCTGCCTTTCAGTCAAAAACTCCCTCGATGTCGACCTCTGTGTTGCTCAGTGAGCAGAAACCTTCAACAACCGCTCCGTTGTTCATCTGAACAGCCTGTGCGGTGATGTTTCCCTTGATGATCGCAGTCGAATCGATGACGATGGGGCCTGTCATCTCGATATCGCCCTTGACAGCGCCTGCTATCACTCCGGAGCCTGCCTTTATGCCGCCCACTACGACGGTGCCGAGCCCGATCTTCACGGAGCCTTCGCTGTTGATGTTGCCCTCAAGACGCTGTGTGTTGACAAATATGTCCGATGCAGTCGAGTTCCCGACAACGGTTCCCGAGATCGTAAGCTTCCCGAGACACTCGATATCGCCGTTGATCGTTCCCATTACGTCGAGCGAGCAGTCGGAAATGATGCTTCCGTTGATCGTGGTCCCCTTCGTGATGATGGTGACCTGGGTCACATCGGTCTCCTTTGATGTGTCTGCGGGTGAAGGTGCGGGTGCCGCAGCCTTGCCCTTGTCCTTTCCCTTCGCGGGCTTTGCGGGCTCAGCCTCGGGTTCGGGCTCAGCCTCCTCTTCCGCTTCGCTCAGGTCTTCCTCTTCCTCGAAGGTTACCTCCTCGGAATCAGCGTCAAGATAGCTGTCCGGGATCTGATCGTCAACGTCCTCGATGAACTCGTCCTCCGCAGCTTCAGCTATATCGAAAAGCTCGTCGGCCTCTTTTACAGCGCCGTTTTCTGTATCTTCAGTCTTTAGATCCTTAAAAAAACCCATTATTCTCTCTCCTCTCGTTTTTCTGAGTGGTAATCCCCACCTTTGTATGATATATCATTTGCACCGTCTTTGTAAAGAAAAAACTAAGTTGCGGACGGGCTTTTTCGGTTGATCCTGTGCGTCTGCGGCCTGAGCGCGATCTTTGTAAAGACCAGTCCCGGACGTGCCTTTATCACGCTCCTGCAGGCCTCCGCCACCTCCCAGGGCTCAAGGTGCGCATCCTCCTCATCCGACTCTCGAAAATTCGAATTCCTGTAAAGGTCCGTCCTCGTCATGTCCGGCTCGATCGTGACCACACTCACACCGTGCTTTCTGACCTCCTCGAACAGACTCTCCCCGAAGCTCGAAAGCCCCGCCTTGGTCGCGCCGTATGCACAGCCGTGGGTGTTTATCCTTCCGGCGGTCACGGACGAGATGTCTATGACGCAGCCCCGCGTCTTCTTGAGACTCCTTAGGAAGAGCGACGTAAGTATCATGGGCGCCTCAAGGTTCACCGCCACAAGCTCGTGGAGCTTTGCGGGTGAGATCTCCTCGTGCGGTCCGTAGTAACCTACCCCCGCGTTGTTTACCAGGAGATCGACCTCTCCCTCCGAGAGTATCTTTCGCACAAGCCCTTCGAGCGCAGACGTATTCGTAAGGTCGAATTCTATCTTGTGAAATACTACACTTCCGCCCTCATCACTCCTAAAATGTCTCGCTATGCCGTAGACCTCATACCCCTCTTCAAGGAGCATCGCTGCGATCGCCGCGCCTATGCCGGAAGACGCCCCCGTCACTACCGCTCTTTTCATATCCATATCCTGTCCTCAGCTATGTGCTTTGCAAGCTTCTCTCTCACAAAGTCCGTCATCTGTCTCTCCCTCGCTTCGTCCAGACTGCACACCCCGTCTCTTGTCACGTAGGGATAGTTTACGACTGCGCTGTCCGGCCTCTGTCTCCTCATGGATGCGAGATATTCAGACGATATCCTGAACACTCCGAGGCTCACATCCTTAAGTTTCGACATATCGAACAAGGCTGCGGCCTGCTCTATCAGACCGCCATACGCCTCTTCAAATCCCCTTGTGTTTAACATGGGATCAAGACACAGCCTGACGGGAAAGCCTTTCTCTAAAGCGCGTGCCGCGCAGGCAAGCCTTGCCGCCGTCTGCGGAGCCCTGTGCTCGTACTTTTTTGCTATGTCCTCGGGACTCACCGTCCATGCGAGCACGAACCTGTCGCACGGCTCTATGTCCGATATCCTGTCAAATGCTGCGCTCTTCGTCCGCAGCTCGACTGTGAGGTCTTTGTTCTCCCTCACAAACGCCGCCCATCTGTGTACCATCCCAAGCCACGACTCCATCGCGAGGAGGTCCGAGTCGTAGGATATGCACAGATACACAGGAAACTGCGCGAGCAGATCTCTTACAGCGTCAAATATGTCCTCATAGTTTACGAACACCACGATGTTTGCCGAAGGGTACATGCCCTGGAGATAGCAGTATTCGCAGTCGTACAGGCAGTTCATGACGCAGGATGTATAGTAAAAATGCTCATTTCCAAAGCTCTGACACACCTTTGCGCCGCGGTATACGAGACTCCCCTCGCGGACTGCGAGTATCAGCGACGGGCTGTCCTTCTGGACCGCGATATCCTGATTCCTCCGGTTAAAAACGTCCTTGTAGTGGCGGATCGGTATGACCCCGTCGTCTTCAAACGATCTCTTCAAGGCCTTCAAGACTTCCGAAGTGAGGGGATAGGCCTTCGCCCTCTCCTCTATATATATACGGTCGAACAAAAAACTCCCCCTATCTTTGCTCTGTCATCTGCCTTGCAAGGGCGAGATACCTCTTTCCGTCATTCTTGTTCCCGCAGGGATCTTCTTTAAGTTTCGCGCTTATCTCTTCAAGTATGTGTCCCGCTTCGTTCCACGCAAGCTCCGCATAGTTTAAGATCTCCAAAAACTCGCGCTTCATGGAAGCAGAGAAATACATTTCCTCCGCAAGTGCCTCTGCCTTGGCCTTTTGTGCGTCACTGAGGCCTGACTTCCCCGCGTGTACGCGCGTTATGGCATTTCTTACGCTTTCAGCGTGCGCGAGGATCGTGTCGATGTGACCGGACATGAGTTCAGACACACTTTCCGCGGTGAGTCTGTTCTCTTCGCAATCTTCCCCGTCTGCGCCTGTCGTTCTCTTTGCCCCAAAGTCAGACACGACCTTGAAGAAGATCATCGCGTGCTGGCCAAACCACCTCGAAGCCGCGGCATACACTCCGTACGCCTCCATATCATAGAGTATCCCGGCTCCTTCCCCACAGGTCTCATCTTTGCGGTCATTTGCCGAGGTCCCGATAGTCCCCGATCCTTCGTCCTCTGCAGTGCCGCGATAGGGTTTAGATACTGTGAGAAGGCATCTTTGCGGCACTGGAGGGTTTGATATCACGTCGGGATAGCACTGCC
>JAGDDC010000171.1 GCA_017958245.1 Lachnospiraceae bacterium | reverse complement strand
TGAGACCGCGAATCCGAGGTTCGTTGCTGCAGATCTGATCTCGCAGGCAGAGCACGATGAGCTCGCGTGCGCGACCCTCATCACGACATCGCCGAAGCTTGCGGACGAGGTCGAAAAAGAGATCGAAGGATTCTTAAAAACACTCTCCCGCAGGGACATCATAGAGAGATCGCTCGAAAACTACGGGTTCATACTGATCGCAAAGGATATCAGAGAGGCCTGTGATACCGCAAATGAGATAGCTCCCGAGCACCTTGAGATCATGACAAGAGACCCCTATGAGACCATGGGGCTCATAAGAAATGCAGGCGCTGTCTTCCTCGGGAACTATTCGAGCGAGCCTTTGGGCGACTATTATGCGGGACCGAACCACATACTTCCCACAAACGGCACGGCGAGGTTCTTCTCGGCGCTCGGAGTGGATGATTTCGTGAAGAAATCAAGCATCATCTCGTACTCGCGAGAGGCGCTTGAAGCGGTCCATGAGGACATAGAGCTCTTCGCGAAGGCGGAGGGACTCACGGCCCACGCAAACTCGGTGGCTGTGAGGTTTGAAGAGTAGGCATGGCAGACAGGGACTGAAAGAGAGGACAGGGCATGGACAGAAAGGCAAAAGTAACCAGAAAGACAAAGGAGACACAGATCAAACTTGACCTGAACATCGACGGCAAGGGAAGCGCAAAGATAACCACGGGCGTGGGATTCTTCGATCACATGCTTGAGAGCTTCGCGCGCCACGGGTTCTTCAATGTGACGCTCGATTGCAAGGGAGATCTGCAGGTTGACGCGCACCACACCGTGGAGGACGTCGGGATAGTGCTCGGAAATGCCATAGCCAAGGCGCTCGCGGACAAGAAGGGCATCAAGAGGTTCGGGTCCTTCCTGCTCCCCATGGACGAGACTTTAGTGCTCTGCGCCATAGACCTCTCGGGGAGGCCTTACCTTGGGTTTGATGTAAACTTCACAAACGAGATGATCGGGGATATGCCGACAGAGATGGTTAAGGAATTCTTCTACGCGGTGAGCTACAGCGCAGGGATGAACATACACTTAAGGCAGCTGTCCGGAGAGAACAACCATCACATCTATGAGGCGGCGTTCAAGGCATTTGCAAAGGCGATTGACGAGGCGACCTCTAAGGAACCCAGATGCGAGGATGTGCTCTCGACCAAGGGGAGCCTGTAAGTTGCGATACAGCCTTTGAAGGAGACAGGGATAGCGGCCATGGGAGCACAGTAAGTGTTTTGAAAGGGACAGAGCCTGCGGCCATGAAAGCACTAAGAATGAAAGGAAAGCGATATGAAGATCATACCTGCGATAGACATCAGGGGCGGCAAATGTGTCCGCCTCCGTCAGGGCGACTTTGGGGCTGAGAACGTTTACTATGACGACCCCGCAGAGGTCGCGCTCATGTGGAGGGAGGCCGGCGCAGGCCTGATCCATGTGGTGGACTTGGACGGCGCGAGAGACGGCGGCACAGGCAATCTAAAGATCATCGAGAGGATCGCCCGGTCTGTGGATGCGAAGATCCAGACGGGCGGAGGCATCAGGGCGCTGAGGGACATCGAACTCAGGCTCGAAGCGGGCGTAGATCGCGTGATCATAGGCACCAAGGCCATCGAGGACGAGGGTTTTGTGAAGGAGAGCATCAGGCTCTTCGGGGGCGAAAGAATAGTTATCGGGATCGATGCAAAGGACGGTATGGTCGCGGTGAGAGGCTGGGAGAGCGTGAGCACCGTCACTGCGGCAGGCCTTGCAAAGAAGATGCAGGAACTCGGGGTGAAGACGGTCATATATACCGACATCTCAAAGGACGGCATGCTTTCCGGGCCGAACCTTGATTACACGGAGAAACTCATAAAAGAGACGGAGCTTGAAGTCATCGCCTCGGGCGGCGTGGGCAGCATGCGCGACCTCGCAGATTTGAAGGAGATAGGAGCTTCGGGTGTCATAGTAGGGAAATCGCTCTACGAGAAGCGGATCGACTTAAAGGAAGCGCTCTCGGAGTTTGGTGGGTGAAGACCGGGAAAGAATATCAGGTTGCACGGAAGGTGCATATGGAGGTGAGTGCTGTATGGGAAAGAAGATCTATGCATTTGCAAATGCCGGAAAAGAGACTTTCGAGTCGCTTTCACAGATGGCTGTTATGTACGAGAACAACGGCGCCGACGGGATATTTGTCTTCAACAGGTCCCGGGATGAGAAAGAATTTGACGCCTTCCTTGAAAGCATCAAGAAGATCGTGAGGCTGGTGGATATGCCCGTCATGATAGGTATCGATGCGGAGAGGTTCGAGGACATCAAGAAGGCCTTCTATACAGGGGCCTCAAAGGTCGTGGTGAGATACAAGTCGCTGAAGGACAGACAGATAGTGAACGAGGCCGTAAAAAGGTTCGGCGCCGACAGGATCGCGCTCGAGGTCGATGCGCGGAAGGAGGACGGCGACGGACTCTTTGACGTCGATGAGCTCGACACGCTAGGCGCGGGATCAGT
>JAGDDC010000170.1 GCA_017958245.1 Lachnospiraceae bacterium | reverse complement strand
GACTATATCGAGGCCCACTCGATCGAGGATGTCAGGCTCAAATGTTCCCGCGCAGGCGGGTTTGTAGACCTCTTCGGGACCGCGAATTCCGACACGATCCATGAACTTGTAGACAAGAACGACAAAAAGGCGACACTCGTGTGGAACACCATGATCTATCAGGTCTGCAAGATGATCGGCGAGATGAGCGCCGTGCTCTGCGGCAAAGTGGACGGCATACTTCTCACCGGAGGTCTCATGAGGTTTGACGATGTGAGAGCAGGGATAGAGAAGAGATGCGGTTTTATAGCCCCTGTGAGCGTTTATCCGGGCGAGATGGAGCAGGAGGCCCTTGCGCTCCCCACTCTGGCGGTGCTTAGAGGTGAGATCGAGCCTCTCACCTATTCCGGGAAGAACGTCTGGAACGGGTTTGAAGGGGTTGACCTGTAAGTCCGGTTCATTTGTACATAAGAAATGGTTTTGAAGAAGGAGGAGAATGTTATGAAGAAGGCATTGGCACTGGTCTTGTGTGTGATGGTAGTGTTCGGCGCGATGGGTGGATCATCTCAAACTGCCTATGCAGCAGATGTAGATGCACCTCGAGGGGTGTCTGTTGAGACAAATAAGAGCGGAAACCCTGTCATCACTTGGAATGAGGTTGATGGTGCCAAGCAGTACAGAGTCTTTAGAAAACTGAAGACGATAAATCATGGGTTAAAGTGGCTACAACGTCAAAACTTAAGGTCACGGACACAAAGTGGAAAGCGGATGAGGGGACTACCGTACAGTATGTTGTCAAGTCTTCGATAAAAAAGGATGGCAAAACCAAGTGGAGTAGGAACTCAAAAACCGTAAAGTGGAATGTTCCGACAAAGGAAGTCAAGAAGGGCGAAGCAGGTATACATGTTGGCGGTAGTGGGACTGTGTGGATCTCCGGTTCAGGAAAGTGTTATCATAGCACTTCCACATGCAGCAACATGAAATCTCCCACAGAGCTATCCGAGAGTGAAGCTATCAGGCGTGGCTACAGGAAATGCTCAAAGTGTTGGTGATAAAGAGTATCTTTGAACCAAATGAGGCTGTGCCCGGAGTACTATGATGACTTTCCAACCGATGATTGGTTGGGTTGACGTTAGGGGGTGATACCGATATGAAAAGGTTTTTTAGATTTCTTATTATACCTTTCATAATTGTTGCCCTAAGCATCGGGATTCTTTCACCGGTCTGTACAAACGTTAAAGCTGAGAACGATCCGGAGAATAAACAGGATGATTTTGAAAGCAGCTTTTGGGTAAAGTTTATAGATGTCAAGCAAGGTGATTCAGCCTTGATCCAGTGTGATGGGCACTATATGCTGATAGACGGCGGACCGACTTCCGCTTCATCAGTGCTTTATGCGATACTTAAGCGAGACAGAATAGCGACGCTTGACTGTATAATCGCAACTCATCCCGATGCAGACCATATTGGGGGGTTATCAGGCGCATTAAACTATTCAAAGACTCCGCTTTGTTATTCTCCTGTTGCTGATCATGAGACAAAGGCATTCAGGAATCTTGTGAAATACCTGAACAAGAAACAGGGTGAGCTTCTTGTCCCGGAGGCGGGCACTTCATTTGAACTTGGAAGTGCGACAGTGGAGTTTCTGGGACCGATTGCCCAAGGGAACAGTACAAATGATAACTCTATAGTGGCGAGAATATTATACGGCGAGACCTCATTTCTATTCATGGGAGATGCAGGTAAAAGTGAAGAGAACTCGCTGATCAGAGCAGGACTTAACCTGTCTTGCGATGTCCTGAAGGTTTCCCATCATGGAAGTAAGGGGGCTACATCTTCCAAGTTTTTGAAGGAGGCAAAGCCCAGGTACGCAGTCATTTCCACTGCGAGAGACAATGCATATGGTCATCCTTCAAAGGAGGCCCTAAGCCGCTTAAAGAAAGCGGATGTTGAGCTTTTCAGAACTGACCTTCAAGGTGATATCTTTTGCGAAAGCGATGGGAGGAACTTGAACTTTTCCACTCAAAGGGATTCCATCGAGGATCTATTTAGGCCTGGATCAATATCGGATGATGAGTCTGGGGAGAATAGCGTGGCTCTCATTGATGGCGGTGATGACATCCCTGATGGGACAACCTACGTCCTTAATACTAATACTTATAGGTTTCATTTGCCTGAGTGTTCCAGCGTGAAAGACATCTTGCCAAAGAACAAAGCATATACTAAGGCATCAGTCGAAGAACTGATCGAGGCAGGGTACAAGCCTTGTGGCAACTGTAAGCCCTAGCGGAGAACATTGGTTTTTGTTACAAAGAAGAGGATTTTAGCCGGAAAAATGAGGTGGCTGAATTTCAACTACTAAGGAGGGTCCGATATGAGCATGATAGAAAAAATATGGAGCAAGGCGCGCGCTGATGTGAAGCGGATCGTTCTCCCGGAGGGGGATGAGCCCCGTACTGTGAAAGCGGCGGCTGCGATCGTGAAGGAAGGGCTCGCGGAGCCGGTACTCATAGGCGATCCCGAAGCGATCGCGAAAACCGCGAAGGATGAGGGCGCAGATCTTGAAGGCATCCGCATCATAAACCCTCAGACAAGCGAGAAGAGGCAGCAGTACGCTGAGGTGCTCTATGAGCTCAGAAAAGCGAAGGGTGTCACCAGAGAGGAAGCGCAAAGGCTCGTGCTCGATGAGATGTATTACGGGATCATGATGGTCAAGCAGGGCGATGCCGACGGTCTGGTATCCGGCGCGGTCCACACGACGACCGACATGCTCCGTCCCGCGCTCCAGATCATAAAGACCAAGCCGGACATGAAGATCGTGTCCTCGAGCTTCCTCATGGATTGCCCGAACAAGAGCCTCGGAGAGGACGGACTTCTGGTGTACGCCGACTGCGTGGTCGTTCCCTGCCCGACGGCTGAGGAGCTTGCCTATATCGCCATCGCGGCGGCAGACACTGCGAGGACGCTCTGCGGCGTCAAGGAGCCGAGGGTTGCTTTGCTGTCTTTCTCTACGAAGGGAAGCGCAAGACACGAGCTCGTCTCAAAGGTCGCGCAGGCAGTCGACATAGCGCACAAGCTCGCGCCCGACCTTCTGCTCGACGGGGAGATGCAGTTTGACGCAGCTCTCGTGCCCGAGGTAGGCGCCCTGAAAGCAAAGGGCAGCCCTGTGGCCGGACGTGCAAATGTCCTCATTTTCCCGGACCTTCAGGCAGGAAACATAGGATACAAGATCACTCAGAGGATAGGCGGCGCGGAGTGCTTCGCAGTCCTTCAGGGTCTTGCAAAGCCGTGCAACGACCTGTCGAGAGGATGCTCGGTGGAAGACATAGTAAACACCGTTGCCATGACGGCAGTCCAGGCGCAGCAGGAAAACTAAAGAAGCACGAAATGGCCGCTTCGGCCTCAAGGCAGAGATAAAAAAGGAGCAGAACACCTCAGGTGCTCTGCTCTTTTGCGAATCTGTGATAAATGTCGTAGCAGACGTTCTCTCTGCCTACGGAAATAATGTTCTTTATCTGCTCGATCAGGCTGTCGTTG
>JAGDDC010000169.1 GCA_017958245.1 Lachnospiraceae bacterium | reverse complement strand
TTTGAAAGCAGGGCCCTGATCTTTTCTTTTACAAGGTCCCTCGAGGAGACGTCTCCCAGCGCGCACTTTCTCACAGCTTTTTTGAGCTTCTCGCGCTCGAGCCTCCTCGCTGTCGTCTCCTCCTTGTTGAGCTCGAGCTCGAGGATATCCGTGTTCAAAAACTCTCTTATCTCATTGCCTATATTCTCCGTCAAACGGGACAATCTTTCCTCTCTTGAATTCGTCAACCGTGATCCTCCCTTCATCAAGATTTCCTATCCTTCCGGGCAGACACTTGAGCAGCGCCTTTATCAGAACGTGAAGGGCGTGCCTGGTCTCATTTATAAAAAAGTAGTTCTCTCCTCCGCGCTCCCTGAACGTCCTCTCGATGAACCCCGGAACGTCCCCGTCGTAGGCAGCGAGCGCAAAATTCTCCGAATGAGGGATGATAGCCATCCTCTCCGCGGGGACGTGGAACCTGCTGTTTAAAAACTTCCTGTTCACACTGCTCCCCCTTCTGTAGTCCGCGAGCACAAAGACGGCCTTTCCGGCAAGCGTCTTGTACTCTTCAAAGAAAGAGCTCACCGCTCTCTCATCGCGGTTTAACATGACCACAGCGACGTCCGCGCCCTCAAGCTCTCTCACGCCCCCTGCGGACGAAGAGGTATCAAGGAAGCACAGGTCTTTTAAGCTTCCCTTTCTTCCCCAGACGGACTCGAGCTCAAGATCCTCCTCTTTGGGATCGTAGAGCCTCGGCCCCATGGGGCGGTATCTCTTCAGATATGACAGCTTGTCGCTGATGATCGGTGTGACATTAGGCCCGGGACAGAGTCCCAGACAGTTGTCCAAAGCATATCCCACGTAGTCGGGATACGCGATCGCATGCTCGTACAGCCTGAGTTCCTGTCTGCGTCCGAGCATGACGCTTGCAAGCCCCTCGTATGCGGGGCAGTTGTCGGTTACGGTGATCCGAAGCGGATATTCCTGAACACCAAGAGAAGCAAGAGCTGCCGTGTTCAAGGTCACGCCGTTTCGGGGCACGTTGCTCCAAAAGACGACCTTCATCATGATACAGTTTCCCCCTGATCTTTTTTAAGTGTCTGGAATGAGAAATGATTTACTTTAGGTTTACCCGGATTTAAATGATCTGTTTTAAGACAATCTCATGATATACCATGAGTATGGAAATGTAAAGCCATAATCTTTCGTTATTATGGACAAAAATGTAATGCATACTTCGACAAATGTCACTAAAAAAGAAGCCTGAAATCGCGCATAAACCGCATGATTACAGGCTTCTAACCCTTTATTCCAAAAGGAAGAGCAGATCTCCTCCTCCGAGCTCACTACACGAGTACGAAAGCCGGTCTTTCTCGATCACAGCCTCGATCGTCTTCCTCGAGGCGACGTTGTCCCCGCTCACTCTGCAGACGAGCTTCTCAAACCCGAGCTTCTCCCTCGCAAAACCCGCGACAGCGCTCACCATTTCCACGGCATAACCCCTGCCGCGAAAGTCCGGAGCGACCATGTAGCCGAGCTCATTTGCGGGTACACGGAGACCTTCCTTGCGGTCCTCAGACGAACTGCAGGCTCCCGTATCAGGGCCTTCGGGCGTGTCCGCTGCGACACAGGGGGCTGCGGGTATGTCTGTGACCTCAACTCCGCAGGCACCGACGAGCCTTCCCTCTCTGTCGAAGGCGCCCCAGTAGCCGTAGTCATAGAAGGCGTACTTGGTCTTTATGTAGGAGACGAACCACTCCCTGCAGGACTCCCTGCTGTCAAGCGGTATGCTCTCCACAGTGCCCTCGGGCGCGGACGTGATCATCGCGTAAAAAACCTCGAAATCAGCCTCCTCGAACTCCCTGATCTCAAGTCTCTCGGTGTCTGCTATGTGAAGCGGCCTACCGAAGTGTCTGGCCCTGATCAGTCTGAAGAAGTCTGCATCGACCCCCTCGAGACTCGTCACGAGGTACATCACGCCGTCAAAGCTTGCTTCTTCGTTGCCCTCGTCTGAGTATGCCGCACAGGCAAGTCCCTCCCCGGCCACAGCAGCAGCCATCTCGGAACTGTACACCAGTGCCGCTCCGGCTTCCGCCGCATGTGAGCAGACATGCCCGGCCACTGCCTCATCACGCGATGATTCGTGACCCATGACCGCAGGATCTTGCGAGAGTTCGCGGCCCCTTGTCTCAGCGCCGCTCAGAAGCCTCTGCTCCTGCGCCACCGCGCGCTCCACATCCTTCGCAGACGCAACTTTGTATATGCGCACGCCTTCTTTCCCGAGGGCGTCGATCATTTGCGGGGAAAACTCTTTTTCATATATGGTTTCTTCTATGAGTACGTATTCATCCATGCCTTGATTATAACCGATTTGTCATTGACACGCACAGGCATTTGCCTTAAACTTTTCTAAAACAAATTGCTGACATCCGGGGGAGAAACCATGGAGATCGAAAGAAAATACCTCGTAAAGGAGATGCCGAAGAACCTCGCATCCTACTGCTGCCACCATATAGAGCAGGGCTATCTGTGCGCACATCCGACTGTCAGAGTGAGACGCCGTGACGAGAACTACATCCTCACATACAAGGCAAACAGATCCGCCGAGTTTACGAGCACGGCGATCTGCAACGAGGAGGTGGAGAACCCGCTCACAGCGGAGGCATACGCCCACCTCATGACCAAGATAGACAACAATCCCGTGACCAAGAGAAGGTACGTCATACCCCTCGGAGGAGGCCTCAAAGCCGAGCTCGACGTGTTCGAAGGCAGGCTTGAAGGGCTTCGCTTTGTCGAGGTAGAGTTCCCGTCTGCGGAGGCTGCGGATTCATTTGAGAAACCCGAATGGTTTGGGCGGGAAGTCACCGGCGACAAGCGGTTTCGGAACACTTACCTCTCCACGCTCGAGAGTGCGGCGGAATTTGAAGAGCTGTCGTGAGAAGACGTTGTTTGACAGACGCTTCATTTGCAAAGTTTTTCTTGCACGCTCCGCGTCCGTGTGATAATCTTGACCTATACTTTAGTGTGATAAAGGAATTCATTGAAATAAAGGAGGCCCCATGAACAGACTGATCATTCCGGAAGGCTACAGGTCCGAGCTCGGGATCAAGGAAACCCAGTACGCCATCAAGTCGATCAAGGATTACTTCGAGAGGCAGCTCGCGAAGCAGCTCAATCTCACCAGAGTCTCGGCACCGCTGTTTGTCAGACCCGAGACCGGCTTGAACGACAACTTGAACGGCGTTGAACGCCCCGTCAAATTCGGGATCAAGGATCTCGCCGAGGCAGAGGTTGAAGTCGTTCACTCCCTTGCAAAGTGGAAGAGACTGGCCCTCAAGAACTACGGCTTTGGCTACGGCGAAGGTCTGTACACCGATATGACCGCCATAAGGCGTGACGAGGAGCTCGACAACCTCCATTCCATATATGTCGACCAGTGGGACTGGGAGAAGGTCATCTTGAAGGACGAGCGCAACATAGAGACTCTCAAGGCCACCGTGAGGAGCATCTACCAGGCCCTCAAGGACACAGAGCACTACATCGCGGACAAATACTCCTGCATCGAGGAATGGCTTCCCGAGGATATCTCATTTGTCACGACGACGGAGCTCGAAAACATGTGGCCCGGTGATACACCCAAGGAGCGCGAGAACAAGATCACAAAGGCAAAGGGCGCTGTCTTCCTCATGCAGATAGGCGACAAGATGCCTTCGGGCGAGAGACACGACGGGCGTGCTCCCGACTACGACGACTGGCAGTTAAACGGCGATATCCTGGTGGACTACCCCGTGCTCGACCGCGCGCTCGAGATCAGCTCGATGGGCATAAGGGTCGATGAGAATTCACTCATGGAGCAGCTTAAGAAGGCCGACTGCATGGACAGGGCGGAACTCCCCTTCCAGAAAGCTATCTTAAACAAAGAACTGCCCTACACCGTCGGAGGCGGTATCGGACAGTCGAGGATCTGTATGTACGTCCTGCGCAAGGCCCATATCGGAGAGGTTCACTCGAGCGTATGGCCCGACGACATGGCTTCCGAGGCCCGCGCCGCAGGAATCAATATACTTTAAAAAATCATCCCCCGCTTCAAACGAAACGGGGGACTTTTATACTTATCCGGAAGTAATGTATCCTCATCTTGGCAAATGAATGATCTCGTTCAGTGACACATACACTTTGTTGAAGCCAAGCACAGGCGCGAGCTGCCAGAACACCTCCGCCACAAAGACACCCGCGAGGGCGTCCGCTGCCACGTGCTGCTTGGTATAGAGCGTCGAAACGCAAATGAGCACCGCGAGCACGAAAGAAAAGCCTTTAAACCACGCGGGCACTCTCCGCTCGTCCCTCACCGCCGCAAAGCACAGCCAGCTCTTTAGACTGTGGATCGACGGGAACAGATTGTTCGGAAGATCAAAGAAATAGATCACGTTGAGCAGCCACGAAGAA
>JAGDDC010000168.1 GCA_017958245.1 Lachnospiraceae bacterium | reverse complement strand
GGCTCATAACATAAAATGATGTAAGGCAGTAGCAGAGGGGAGGTACTTATATGAGTGATAACGTGAAAAAAAGCTATATAATCACAGGGGCCTGGTTCATAGGCTTCATGCTGTTTACACTGCTCGTCATGTTCGTGGACGTGAAGGCGGTGGGGCCGGAGGGGACCGGCGTCGGCTTTTCTGCGGTAAACAAGGCCATAGCGGACGCATTTCCCTATAGGGCGGCCTTCTACAAGATATCAAAGTACGCAGGGTATCTGACTATCGCGATAGCGGCCTGCTTCGCGGCATACGGCGTGCTGATGGCCGTTGTGAGGAAGAGCCTCAAAAAGGTCGACAGGGACATATACGTGCTCGCGGGGCTGTACGTCCTGGTGGTGATCTTCTATGTCCTCTTTGACAAGGTTGTCATAAACTACAGGCCGGTGCTCGAGGACGGCGCGATAGAGGCTTCCTACCCGTCGACACACACCATGCTCGCGATATGCATACTCATGTCCGCGGCGACAGAGATAGGGATCAGGGTGAAGGAAAACCGCCTGAGGCTTGCGATAAAGGCCTGCCTGTACCTGCTCATGGTGATAGTGATCCTTGCAAGGTTCTTCTCGGGAGTTCACTGGCTGACGGATTTTGTTGGGGCCGCGCTTTTAAGTATCGCTCTTGTCAGGCTGTTTAGGACAGTGTGCGCGCAGCTGTGCGGGGACGAATGGCTCTCGTCAAAGAAAAACGAGGATTAAAGCATAAAGACCGCAAAGATATAAAGACCGCCTGCGGCGGAAGGAAGGAAAAAGAGAGGAAGAGAGATATGGGAAAGATCATTTTGACGGGAGACAGACCTACGGGAAAGCTCCACATAGGACATTATGTCGGGTCTCTGAGAAGGAGGGTCGAGCTTCAAAACTCCGGAGAGTTTGAGAAGATATACATCATGATAGCCGATGCTCAGGCGCTCACGGACAACTTTGACAATCCGGAGAAGGTCAGGGAGAACCTCATCGAGGTCGCGCTTGACTACCTCTCGGTCGGACTCGATCCGGGGAAGGTCAATCTGCTTGTTCAATCGCAGGTGGCGGAGCTCACCGAGCTCACCTTCTACTACATGAACCTCGTCACGGTCTCGAGACTTCAGAGAAACCCCACGGTCAAGACGGAGATCGCCATGAGGAACTTTGAGACGAGCATACCTGTGGGCTTCTTCAACTACCCGATCAGCCAGGCGGCAGACATAACCGCTTTCAAGGCCACGACGGTGCCCGTAGGAGAAGACCAGCTTCCCATGATAGAGCAGACCAGGGAGATCGTGAGGAAGTTCAACCAGACCTACGGCAGGGAGGTGCTCGTGGAGCCCGATGCGGTTCTTCCCACAAATGAGGCGTGCAAGAGACTTCCCGGCACGGACGGCAAGGAGAAGATGAGCAAGTCCCTCGGCAACTGCATATACCTCTCGGACAGCGAGAAGGACGTTCAGACCAAGGTCATGAGTATGTACACTGATCCCACGCACATCAATCTGCAGGATCCCGGCCATGTGGAGGGGAACACCGTGTTCACCTACCTTGACGCGTTCAGCAAGCCGGAGCATTTTGCCTCCTACCTTCCCGAGTACGCTTCTCTTGACGAGCTCAAGGAGCACTACACACGCGGAGGGCTCGGAGACGTCAAGATCAAGAAGTTCCTCGCGAAGATCATGGAGGAGGAGCTCTCACCGATCAGGGCGAGGAGAAAAGAGTACGAGAAGGACATCGCGGGAGTCTTCGAAATCTTGAAGAAGGGCTCCGATGCCGCCAGAGAGGCCACTGCGAAGACCTTGTCCGAGGTCAAGGATGCGATGAGGATCAACTATTTTGACGATGCCGATCTCATCAGATCACAGCAGGAGAAGTACAACGGCTGAGTGCCGGACGGTGTTTTGACGATCGCAGTGAGG
>JAGDDC010000167.1 GCA_017958245.1 Lachnospiraceae bacterium | reverse complement strand
GGCCGCCCTTACCGCCCTTCTGCTTCATCGGTGACTTCTTGGGACCGGGAGCAGCACCGAACGGAAGATCGCCGTTATCCTCGTCACTCTCATCGGGTACGTCAGGCTGCTCTCCGCCGCTGAATATCTCTATCAGGGCACTCTTGATGCCCTCGAGATCACAGCCTCCCTCCTTCAGAGCTTTGAATATCTCCGGGTGGCTGCTTACCTTCTTCGACAGGATCACGAAAAGCATGTGCTCCGGGCATACAGTACCCTTGCTCTTCGTCTTTCTCGACACGTCGGCACCATAGGACATGATCCTTCTGACGTCATATCTGAGCTGTCCGAACGCCTTGTCCGCCATGAGCTTCATGGCATCCCTGTCCATGTCGGTCTCAAAATCTGCGATATCCAGAGCCTCGCGTACCGCATCGATGTTCTCGGTATTCTCGCTAATGATATCCTTTACTACCGTATCAGCGCAGATCATCGAAGCGAACAGCATGGTATCCCTTATCAGGGGCGTACGCTTTGTCTCTGCGATCTCACCTGCAACTGCAAGTATCTTCGCGGAATCTTCAGATATTCTCATATCAATCATCTCCCTTCAGTATCGTCTTGATCTTGGAAGCGCGGATCGCCGATGCGGCGGTGCTACCGCGCTTTGCAGCGGGAATGAATTCCCAGCACACATCCTGTGTAAGCTTGTTTATCTTTTCCCAGGAGATGTTTATCTCTCCCGAATCGTCATATTCCTTATAGATCCTCAGCCAGCCCAGCGCGTCGATCGCTTCCTTACGCGTGATGACGCCTGAGTATCTGAGAAGACCGAATGATCTTCCGTACAGATCGGAAGTCTGTGTCTTGTTCTTGGTCGCGACCTTCTCTCTCAGCGTACGCTCGAACTGGATGACATCCTGGATCAGCATCTTGCCCTTGGAGATGATCTCTTCTTCAGACACGCCGAGCGTGCTTATATTGGTCAGGATATAAACACTGGAATTTCCGAGTTCGCCCTGCTCCGCGAAAGGATTGATGTCCCAATGGTAGTGGGAGACTCTGTCTCTTAATGCGGCCAGTGCTTCGTTGCTCTTGGAGATGGCGGGAATGGCGACCGTATAGATCATCTTGAATCCCGTTCCGACAACGCCGATATCCGAAGTAAGGAAACCGTACTTATCGGAGTAAGCCATCTCGAGCTTTCTCTCGAGACTGGTGGCGATCTTCTCCGCCTTCGTGTAAACGGAAGGATCGTTGCCCGCAGCCATGGCTCTTACCGTCAGATGCTCGACGGAACCCACCACGATGCTGAGTCCTGCGTCATCGTTATAGTAGATGCGCTTGTGGTTCGGATTCCTGATGATGTACATGTTCCTTCCAAACAGCTGCGACTCGGGCGTGAGCAGGCTGCTGCCCGTCTCATTGCCGCTGCCGATCGAATTGGCTGCCCAGACGTTGCCTGTGACACTCTTGTCGATCGCGCCGTCTATCTGTTCCAGCAGGCTGTCGAAATCACTTCCCGACATCTTGTTGGAGAAATTATATCCCTTAACATTCCTAACTATGCAGGCCTTGGACGAGAGGACTACATCCTGGTCCTTGCCGTATTTCTCATACCACATAGACATATCACTCGCCCTCCTTTCTTCCCTTGAGCTCGTCTCTGAGACGGATGGCGAGCTGATAGTTCTCGAGCTTCGTCGCGAGCTTGATTCCCTCGGTGAGCTCCTCGTCAGTGAGCATTCCGACGTCAGCCTTCGACAGCTTCTCGATCATCTTCTCATCGCTCACATCGCCCTTGGCAGGCTCTTCCTTCTTCTCGGGTTCAGCCGGTGCTTCCTTAGCCTCCGGCTCCTTTGCTTCGGGCTTTTCCTCAACGGGTTCTTCGGCTATTGCTTCGACTCCGATCAGTCCCTGTCCGGGTGCACGTCCGGCATATTCATCGGCACCCTGCTGCCTGAACATCTCCTTGACTACGAGTTCTCCGAAAGTGTTGTAGCACTCGATGCATCCGACTCTTCCGTTGTTCTCGAACTCTCTTAAAGTCAGTCCGCACTTGGGGCAGGCAAGGGCGCTGTTGCCGAAGTCGAGCTCCGCCATCTTGGCAAAGCTGCTCGCTATCTCATCGAGCGGCGCGAAAGCCGCACCCAGGAGTTCTTCCGGGTTCTGAAGATATCTGTCATAACCGAGTTCCTTTACGCAGTCCTCGCAGTATATGACGCCGTTGATCTTGATTATCTTGTTTGTAACTTCTGCACCACATCTAGCGCATCTCATACTAATCATCTCCTTTATGTGATCATCAATCCGAGCAGGGCATTCTTGAATATGTCCGCTCTTACGACCGACCTGATGTCCGAATCGACCTTCGCGAGGGATCTGTCGGAGACAGCGGCCATTATCGCCGTACCTTCCTTGGCACTCATAGCACCGACGGATACTGCATTCGTAAGGAATGTCTTCGCCTGGCTCTGAGTAAGATCATCACCTACTGCATCGACGATCGCCTTGATGTAATCGTCCGGGCCGACGTGCTGGATCCTGGTTATCGTTATCTGTCCGCCGCCGCCGCGCCTGCTCTCGACTATGTAGCCGTTACCGCTCGAAAACCTCGTGCTGAGCACGTACGTGATCTGCGAGGGCACGCAATTAGCCTGCTCTGCAAGAATGCTTCTGTTAATGGTTGCCTGACCGTCGTTCTCGTCGATCATATCCTTGATCATTGCTTCTATAACATCGACCAGTCTAGCCATCTGACATTCCTCCTTTCCAAAGACAATTTTGACTTTGACTTTCTTTGACAATTCGATTATCGTACTGCCCGGAATGTTTGTCAATATTAAATTTGACTTTTTTTGATATTCGTTTGAAAAGTGCGGAAAACAAAAAAGGGACCGACATCGTCAGTCCCTATATTTGCTAATCAAGAACTAATTCCCAGGTAAGCAGGAATTGCGAGCGTTTTCCGCACAAGCGTAGCGCGGAGGACCTAAGCGAGCAAGTACTGCTTACCTGTGATAGAGTTTTTTGGTCTCGTATACAGGCTCGCAAGTGATGTTCACGCCGAGCTTGTGGAACATGTTGAGGTCGACGGAAGACATCATGGTCGTAGCGTGAGCATCGCTGTGCTCGAGCTTTCCGAGCT
>JAGDDC010000166.1 GCA_017958245.1 Lachnospiraceae bacterium | reverse complement strand
TTTCGCGGCTCTCTGCGCGCTTGATAGACTTTTCCCTGTTGAAGGACTTGAGCTTTGCGATCACTTCCTCCTGGTGCTTGATCTCGCGCTGCTGGTTGAGATAGTGCTTCTTTATGATCTCGCGCTGAACTGCCTTTTTCTCCGAGTAGGAACTGTAGTTTCCGGCGAACTCGGAGCCCTTCGTGTTGTCGATCTCGATCACCTTGTCGACAAACCTGTCCATAAAATACCGGTCGTGGGAGACGACTATGACAGTTCCGGGATAGCCTGAAAGAAAACCTTCGAGCCACACGATCGACTGCATGTCGAGGTGGTTGGTGGGCTCGTCGAGCATGATGATGTCGGGCTTTTCAAGCAGAAGCTTTGAAAGGGCCACGCGCGTCTTCTGACCGCCCGAGAGCGTGTCGACGGTGCGGGTGAAATCCTCTTCGTCGAAGCCTAAGCCTTTTAGCACTCCCACGATCTCACTCCTTGCGGCATAGCCATCCGACTGTTCGAAGTAGTGAGTCTTTTCCGAGTACTGCTTCATGAGGCTCTCAAGCTCATCTCCCGAGGAGTGCTTCATCCTTTGTTCGAGTTCTCGAATATCGCGCTCTGCGGCCATGACTTCCGCCTTGACCGAGGCAACCTCATCATAGATGCTCCTCGAGCACGAAAGGTCCTGCTGCTGGGAGAGATATCCCACCGACGTATCCCTTGCCATGGTCACGGTCCCGCTGTCTGCGGAGAGCTCGCCAATTATTATCCTGAGAAGCGTAGTCTTGCCCGCCCCGTTGATCCCGACGATCGCCGCTTTTTCGTTTTTATTGATCGTAAATGAGACATCCGAGAGTATGACATCGGTGCCGAAGCTCTTCGAGATGCCCTTGCATGCAAGTATCATGGTAAACAGAGTCTTCAGACGGAGTATCCGCGGCGCACGCCGCCGCGACCGGTGACAATGCCCGCGATGGCGGACACAGCCTGAAAAGTCGCCGGTGAAAGCTTTATGGTTACAATGCAATATTGAATTTTAGCATATTGGTCTTTTATTATCAAGCCAAAAAGAGTATACTGACTGTGTATGACTCTTGGAAAGAGAGGAGATCGGGATGACCGGATACGGGTACGCCGCTACCGGCGAGGAGATGAAGAGAATAGACAGCTACACCATAGAGAGTGTGGGGATCCCCGCCGCCGTGCTCATGGAGAGAGCGGCGCTCTTCGTCGCGGAAGCTGTCATGAGAAGCCCAGGAAGGGCAAATGAGACTATCGCCGTCTGCGGAACCGGCAACAACGGAGGCGATGCCGTGTGCGCGGCAAGGATACTCCACTGCAAAGGCTACAGGGCCTCGATATATCTCGTGGAAAGTGACAGCGGCAAGTACTCCGAAGGTCTGAAGCTCCAGCTCGAGATCGCAAAAAAGGTCGGCGTTCCGTTTGCCGGTGACATACCGGACCGCGAAGGACTCACGGTCATAGACGGGCTCTTTGGAACGGGGCTTAAGAGAGATGTCACGGGGGCTTATTCTGAAGCCGTCCAAAAGATCAACGCTCTCAAGTCTTCGAAGGTCTTTTGCGTAGACATACCCTCGGGCATAAACAGTGCCACGGGACAAGTGCTGGGGACAGCGGTCAGGGCGGATCACACGCTCACCTTCGGTCTTCCGAAGCTCGGCATGATCCTCTTTCCCGGAAGAGAGTACTCGGGTAACGTGACCGTGTGCGACATAGGTTTCCCGGATGCTGCGGTAAGTCACGCACAGCCGGCTGTCAGGTTCGTAAAGAAGGCTTCGCTTCCCGTGCGGGTGAAGGACAGCAACAAAGGGACATACGGAAGAGTACTCGTGATCGCAGGTCACGGGATGGCTTCCGGAGCCGCCATACTTGCTGCGAAGGCCGCATACAAGGCGGGTGCGGGTCTCGTGAAGGTCCTGACCGGACAGAAGTCTGCTCAGGCGGTGCTTGAGGCTGTTCCGGAGTGCGTGGTCGGAGTCTACGAGGACGAAGGCAGGATACTAAAAGACGAGATAACAGGCTCGATAGGGAGCAGCGACGTCCTTGCCTTCGGCATGGGCATAGGGACTGACGAGACCGCGGAGAAGCTCTTTGAGACCGTCATGGAGGCTGCGGACATCCCCATGGTGCTCGACGCTGACGGGCTGAACCTGCTCGCAAAGAAGGGACTCTCGCGCGCAGATTTCAAAAAAGAGGTCGCGCTGACGCCTCATTTGAAGGAGCTTTCAAGGCTGATCGGAAAAGATGTCGGTGAGATAAAAGCAAACCTCACGGACATAGCGGGATCCTTCTCAAAGAGAGAGGGCTTCACCCTGGTCATGAAGGACGCTGCGACGCTCATCGCAAGCCCCGAGGGAGTGTTCGTGAACACGAGCGGGAACGACGGGATGTCTACAGGCGGGAGCGGCGACGTTCTCGCAGGCGTGATCGCATCATTTGCGGCGCAGGGACTTCCGCTGTCTGAGGCCGCTAGGCAGGGAGTATTCCTGCACGGAGTCGCGGGCGACATAGCGGCGGGAAAGCTCGGGAGGCACGCAATGCTCGCGGGCGATCTGGCGGATGCTCTGGCGCAGGCCGTGAAGCTTGCCGAGGGCTGACCCTGGAGAGGGTGACAAACAATACTACTTTCACAAAAAGGATAGAACATAATGGACACAGACCCATCACTAGGGATCGTAATCATCCTAATACTTGTGTTTTGCAGCGCCCTGATCTCTGCGGCAGAAGCTGCGATCTCGGGCGTCAACGAGGCAAATGTGCGCAAGAAGGCCTCGGAGGGGGACAGGAAGGCGCTGAAGCTTGTGAAGTTCCTCGACAGCCCCAGGCGCTACCTGAGCGTGATCGAGGTGCTCGTTACGGCGATGAACATAATCATGGGCATCGTCTACTCGAGACATATCGCAAATTACCTGAGGACTAAGCTTTTCTCAGAGTTTTTTGAAGGGAAGCCCGCATTCCTGGCATGGCTTGTGATGGCAGGCTGCGCGGTGGTAGTGATCTATCTGATCGTACTCTTTGGCGTGCTGCTTCCGAAGCGTCTCGCGATGAGGCACACGGAGAAGTTTGCGTACGCGCTCAGAGGCCTGCTCGGGTTCTTCGCGACGGTGCTCTTTCCGATCAACTGGCTGCTTGAGAAGAACGTCAACCTCTTCTTTAGGATATTCGGCTTCGATCCAAATGAGACCGACGAGAGCGTGACGGAGGAGGAGATCATCTCGATCGTCAACGAAGGCCAGGAACAGGGTGTGCTGGACGACGACGAGGCGGAGATGATATCGAACATCATCGAGTTCGACGAGAAGCAGGCAAGAGACATCATGACTCACAGAAGAAAGGTCGTTGCCGTGAGCTCGGAGCTCACGGTGGAAGAGGCGCTGGAGTTCATGCTGAAGGAGAGCTTCTCGAGATTCCCTCTGTACAGGGAAGACATAGACAACATAGTGGGCATCCTCAACATAAGGGATGTCATGGCTGCCTCGGTCGGCAGCGGGGAGAAGAAGCCCTCGCTCGAAGACATAGCGAGAGAGCCTTATTTCATACCGGACACGCAGAACATAGATGTGCTCTTCAAGGACATGCAGTCAAAGAAGGCCCACATCGCGATCGTGATCGACGAGTACGGGCAGACCGCGGGTATAGTCGCTATGGAGGACATACTCGAGGAGATAGTGGGCGACATCCAGGACGAGTACGACAACGAGGAAGATCAGGTCGTGCCCGACGGAGACGGCTATATAGTGAGCGGAGATGTGTTCCTCTCGGATCTGTGCGATGAGACCGATCTCGTCATAAAGGAAGAGGACGACGAGAGGTTCGACACACTCAACGGGCTGCTCGTGTCGCTGCTCGACAGGATACCCGAGGACGACGAGAAGGAGACTGTCAGGTACGGGGACTTTGTCTTTGAGCTCATGGAAGTAAAAGACAAGGTCATAAAGCTCGTGAAGATGCGC
>JAGDDC010000165.1 GCA_017958245.1 Lachnospiraceae bacterium | reverse complement strand
CCTCGGCGGAAGAGTTGTCGGTGAGGGCGTAGCACTCGGTATCATCGATGCATTCCTGAACACGGAGTTCTCAAACGGAGCCAATCACGTAAGAAGGATTGCAAAACTTTCGTGAGCAAACAAGACGTCATCCTAAGGCATGACATGCGGAATCGATACCGGCCGGACGGTGGTTTCGGGTTGGGCAGACAGAAGTCATAGCTTTAGATGCATAAAAATTTAGCAGGACAACATATCGTTCTACGTAAGTAGAAAAGGAGACGAACATGACATACACATACACACCCAAGGGAGTCTGCTCCAGGCAGATCGATTTTGAGATCGACGAGCAGGACGGCAAGCAGGTCGTTAAGAACGTGAGATTTACCGGCGGATGCAGCGGTAATACGCAGGGCGTTGCGCGCCTGATCGAAGGCATGGAAGTCAACGACGCGATCGGAAGGATCGGGGGCATCAAGTGCGGTATGAAGGGCACGTCGTGTCCCGACCAGCTGAGTGTCGCACTTAAAGAGGCACTCGCGCAGAAGGCCTGAGCACGCATCCTGCAGAAGGAAAAGCCGACGCATGCTGTTTGTCTGCCGGGACAAGGATGTCAGAACGTCCGGTTCGCGGGAGGAAGAGAAGATATAGCGTTTATATGAAAATGTTGTCTGTAATGGTAAAAAGGGCAGCCGAAAGGATTAAGAAGTGAAAAAGATCGTACTCACGGGCGGCGGGACGGCAGGTCATGTCACGCCCAATATAGCGCTCATAGAAAAGCTTAAGGCCGAAGGCTACGATATCAGTTATATCGGTTCTAAGGCCGGGATCGAGAAAAGACTCATCGAGAGGATCGGAATCCCGTATTACGGCGTGTCTACGGGCAAGCTGCGCAGGTACCTGAGCCTCAAAAACATCTCGGACATCTTCAAGGTGTTTGCCGGCATGAGACAGGCAAAGAAGCTTCTCAAGAAGCTGAAGCCCGATGTGGTCTTTTCAAAAGGCGGCTTTGTAGCGGTGCCGGTTGTGAACGCAGCGGCGAAGCGTAAGATCCCCGTCGTGATCCACGAGTCCGACATGACGCCGGGACTTGCCAACAGGCTTTGCATCAAGAAAGCGCAGACCGTGTGCTGCAACTTCCCCGAGACCATGAAGTATCTGCCGGAGGGCAAGTCGGTCCATACCGGGACGCCCATAAGAAAGGCTCTTTTCGAAGGAACGAAGGCGAGAGGCCTTGAGATCGCGGGCTTTGACGGCACGAAACCTGTTCTCATGATCATGGGAGGCAGCAGCGGTGCCATGAAGATCAACGAGGCGGTGAGATCGGCGCTCCCGACGCTTATAAACAAGTTCGACATCATCCACCTCTGCGGCAAAGGCAGATTCGATGAGAGCCTGGCAGAAAAGCCCGGTTACAAGCAGTTTGAGTATGTAGATGAGGATCTTAAGGATCTTTTCGCGGCAGCGGACCTTCTTATCTCAAGAGCCGGAGCGAACGCAGTTTGCGAGCTCCTCGCACTCAAGAAGCCCGCAGTCCTGATCCCGCTTTCGGCAGCGGCCAGCAGAGGCGACCAGATCCTCAATGCGAGGTCATTCGAGAAGGCAGGCTACAGTTTCGTTCTTCCCGAGGAGATCATGACACCCGACACGATCATCGAGGCGGCGGAAAAGGTCTACAGCGAGCGCGACAGGTATATCGACGCTATGAGCAAGTCCGAAGCCGGCGATGCAACCGATAAAATATTCGCGATCCTCGACGAAATTGCCGGCTCCAAAAACATATAACAATTTGCGTTTGACAGATGAAAAAACTTGTTGACAAACGTCCTTTCAGGGTGTATCCTAATAAAGCACGTGAGAAAACGATTGTTTTTGAGCGTATGATGCGGAGTTGCTGGAATTGGCAGACAGGCATGACTAAGGATCATGTGTCAACAGACGTGAGAGTTCAAGTCTCTTACTCCGCAGGTGAATGGAGCCCAGAAAAACTTATTATAGTTTTCCTGGGCTTTTTCGTTTCCGGAAAAGCCTTG
>JAGDDC010000015.1 GCA_017958245.1 Lachnospiraceae bacterium | reverse complement strand
GCTCCCCGTAGCAGCCGCCACTGGAAGCTCAAACACTATGTCCGCGCCGCCCTCGAGCGTCATCCTGCACCTTTTGTATTTGTCGCACACTGCGGGTGCGCCCCTCTGCACGAAATCCCCGCTCATCACGACGACGACGCAGTCCGCGCCCGTGAGTCTGCGGGCTTCCTCTATAAGATAGGCATGCCCTCTGTGAAACGGATTGAATTCAGCTATTATCCCGACTGTCATGGTCCTCTCCTGTCTCCGCTTTCCTCTTTCGGGTCCAATGCGATTATACCATAACAGAAAAGATGCTGTATAGGTTTCGAAAAACATACGAGTTTGTAAAAAAAAACTAAAATATGTCCCTTGGTGTGTAGGATTATTTCTTGTCGTATGATATACTGTTCTAGGTGGCTTGAGAGCGGTATCCTCCGCAGCTTAAGCGCCTATTGGGATTATGAAAACGGATGAAGGAGAAAGGGGTATTACAATGAAAAAGTACGACGCTGTCGTAGTCGGCGCGGGCACTTCGGGGCTTGCCGCCGCGATCCGTCTGCAGCTTGCCGGCAAGAAAACCCTGCTCATCGAGCAGCACAATCTTCCGGGCGGCTGTGCGACGAGCTTCAGGAGAGGAAGGTTCGAGTTCGAGCCCTCACTCCACGAACTGTGTGACATAGGATCTGAAGCCGCTCCGGGCGAAGTCAGGGAGCTGCTCGCCGAGTACGGTGTCAAAGTCGAGTGGCGCGAGTGTCCCGACTGCTACAGGATGATATCGAAGTATTCCGACGGAGAGAAGATGGATGTCACGATGCCTCACGGGATCGATGCTTTCATCGACAAGATGGAGGAGTACGTTCCGGGAAGCCGCTCAAAGATGGTGGATCTCTTTGATCTCTACGAGGAGATCAGGCAGGGAACCATGTACTCGTCCGCAAACGCAGGACACGCGGACTCCTCCGTCATGAAGGAACGCTTCCCCAACATGCTCAGGACCGGGGCCTACCCCGTAAACAAGGTCTTCGCGGCCATGAAGCTCCCTCAGAGGGTCAGGGACATCATGTCTGTATATTGGAGTTACCTTGGCGTGGATATGGATCATTTGCCGTTCATACACTATGCGTCCATGATGCAGAGGTACGAGAGACTCGGCGCCTACACGCCCACTTACACCTCGCATGAGCTGAGCACCGCCATGGTCGAGCGCTTCAGGGAGCTCGGCGGCGAGACGATGTTCAACTGCAGGGCAGAGAAGTTCGTCTTCAAGGGCGACAGGCTCTGCGGTGTGGAGACCACGTCGGGCCTCATCGAGTGCGACATGGCGCTCCCGGACATCAACCCTGACATCGTGTACGGCAGGATGATACCCCGCGAGCTCGTACCCGAGCGCGAGAAGAAGCTCTCGACTGCGCGCGCCCAGAGGTACGGAGCGAGGATGTTCACCGTGTATTTCGGGCTCGACTGCGACTACAGGGAGCTCGGCATAGAAAACTACAGCTATTTCCTCGTGGGGACAGCTGACTCCGCGCAGGAATACCGCGATATAATGGGCGGATACAAGACCGACAACTACTGTATCTTCCTGTGCTACAACGTCATGAACCCCGAGGCTTCGCCCGAGGGGACCTGCATCTGCTCGATCACGACGCTCGCGTCTCCCGTGGACTGGAACGACCTGTCCCAGAGGGATTACGTGGCTTTCAAGCAGAAGATGGCGAAGAAGATGATAGACATAGTAAAGACCAAGACGGGCATAGAGCTGGAAGGCCACATCGAGGAGATCTCCATCGCAACGCCCTGGACCTTCGCGAGATACCTCGGCGTACCCGAGGGTTCGGTGTACGGACATGAGGCGAGAGACTGGGACGGCATGATGGCGCGAATGATGATGCTCTCAAAGGACTATCCCGTCAAAGGCCTCAGGCCTATAGGCGCGGGCGGCCCGAGAAGCGACGGATACAGCGCCACGATGCTCACGGGCAACACGGTTGCCAAGCTCGCCATCAAAGATCTCAACGCCATGAAGGAAGGAGGCGAGTCGTAATGGCTTTAAACGTCAAGGTAGGATTCATAGGGGCATTTGATATGCTCAAGTTCAAGAACATGGCCTCGACCCGCGAAAAAGCCATCCAGGCTGCTCCGGCGAACGAGATCGTGTCCAGATACAAGATAAACGACAACGCGAAGGCGCTCCACCCCGATTATCTCGTCCTGAAGGTCGCTCAGGTCATAGACCACCCCGAGAGCCACTCAAAAAGCTTCATCTTCGAGAGGGACGGAGGCGGTGAGCTCCCGCTGTTCAGGGCGGGCCAGTACCTCTCGCTCAAGTTAAAGATCGGCGACAGCTTCGTCACCAGACCTTATTCCATCAGCTCCTCGCCCAAATGGGCGCTCGAGGGAAGATACGCGATCACCGTCAGGTCAAACCCCGGCGGGTTCGCAGCCGACTATATGCTGGACAACCTCAAAGTGGGCGACGAGGTGATCTCGTCCGCTCCTCTGGGTGAATTCTTCTACGAAGGCCTCAGGGACTGCGCAAATGTGGTCGCTCTGACGGGAGGCAGCGGCATCACACCCTTCCTTTCGATGGCTTACGCGATCCGCGATGGATTTGAAGATTTCAACCTGACCATCATTTACGGAAACCGCACGGTAGACTCGATCCTCTTTAGGGACGAGCTGGACGGCATAGCAAAGGCCTGCGACAAGGTCAAGGTGGTCCACGTGATCTCCGATGAACAGGCGGAAGGCTTTGAGACGGGCTTCGTCACGGCGGACATCGTAAGAAAGTACGCACCCGAGACTTACAGTCTCTTTATCTGCGGCCCCGGAGAGATGTACACCTTCCTCGACAAGGAGATCGCGAAGCTGAACCTCCCGAGACGCCTCGTGCGGAGCGAGATGAGGGCAGTCACAAAGACCGTTTGGGAGGAGAACGGCTACCCGCAGGAGTGCAGGGACAAATCTTTCAAGATCACTGTGAAACTCGGACAGGAGGAGTGCACGATCGACGCCTCCGCAAACGAGACCGTGCTCACGGCTCTTGAGAGGGCGGGCATCAAGGCTCCTTCGAGATGCAGGAGCGGCGAGTGCGGCTGGTGCAGGAGCAAGCTGATATCGGGCGAGTGCTTCTTCCCCGCCGCAAATGAAGGACGAAGGCACGCAGACAAGGTGCACGGCTACATACACCCCTGCTCGTGCTTCCCTGTATCGGACCTCGTAGTTGAGGTTCCGGGCGAGTACCTTCCCAAGCTGTAAGT
>JAGDDC010000164.1 GCA_017958245.1 Lachnospiraceae bacterium | reverse complement strand
TCTGTGAGTTCCGATCGCGCTCTCGAGGTTCTGGAAGATGTTGTTGCTTATCGTGACGTTCCTTGCGGGAGTGCAGTCAAAGCTTGACCAGTTCTGGGTGAAGCCTCCGGTCGTGGCATCGGGCGTGTCGATGTTTATGGCTTCCTTCTGCTTGCGGCTTGTGCCTGCCCCAACACTCCCCTTGAAGACGCAGTTCGTGATGGTCACGGTGTCCGCGGCATCGAGCTCGACGAAGTGGTTGGTGTTCATGTTGAGCATGGTGATGCCCTTCAGATGCACGTCCTTTGCGTGTGCTATGACGAACGCGCAGGTGTCGAGTCCCTTGAGGTCGATCGTCGCGTTCCCCTCGCCAAGGAGCTTCACGTTGTGAGTGCCACTATAACCCTTGAGGCCGGTGTATGTGGAAGAGTACTCGTACTTGAAGAAGTTCGTGAAGGACACGGTCTGGAAGATCGATCTGTTCGCGGTAAACCCGCTTCCGGTCTCGTAGGTCTTCTCTATGAGAACGCCGTCAGAGAGGACGACCTTGGTGTCCGAGGGTATGCAGAGAATGTTCGTGACCGAGTAGACGCCGCGCTTCAATAACAGCGTCCCGCCTCCCGCCTCATCGAGCCGCTCGAGATATGAGCGGAGCATGAAGTAATCCCTCGTGTGGGAGTTGTAGTAGGAGGAGTTTAGGTACTTGTCACCATAGGGCTTCGTGCCCGGAGCCACGGCGTAGATCTCGCCCTGTCCCTCTATGATGCGGACCTTGAAGGAGGTCTTCTTGTCTCTTGATTCAAGAGTCACGGTGACTATGCCGTCCGAGAGTCCGGTGAGCCTCGCGCTCGTCTTTGTCATAGGCTCGAGCTTCGCGTACTGGGAGCCCTTGAGGGACCATTTGGTCTCGTCCTCGTATCCTAACTGCTCGATCTCGAACATGACGCTGCCGCCTATGTGACAGCCCTCGTTGCTCTGGATCACGCGGTAGTAGGGCTCGCGGACGACGACCGAGAGCTTCATCTCGAAGGTCTCTTCGCCCTGGATGGCGGCGACGAGTATCGTCGCGCTTCCCGCTTTCACGGGAGTCACAAAGCCCGTCTCGTCGACGGTCGCAACGCTCTCGTCGGACGACGAGAAATAGAGAGGAACGTTGTCCTCTATGTCCTTGAATCTTATGGTATAGCCCTCGTAGTTCTCGACAAGTGTGATCTTCGTGCTTTCAAGCGAAGGCCCCGCTGCAAGTGTCTTCTCTGAGGGGAAGGCCGCAAAGAAGAGCACTGCGAAAACTGCGATGGCAGCATATCTAATAGTTTTAAATACCGGTTTCATGATCTGTTCCTTTGTGTCTAACAGTTGTCGGCACCAAGCGTGTTGAGCGGAAGAGGGAACCACCCCGCTGCAAAGCCCGGTAGAAGCTTTTTCTCCGGGACCGCGAGTGAAAAGAGCACGCCTGTAGCCTGTCTGTGGGAGAGCTTGAGGTCACACTCTCCGTCGTAAGCCCTGACGCTCACTGCGTTGTCCGAAACAGAGATCCGGATCTTCTCTTGGCCTGCCCTGCCGTCGATCTCAAGCGACAGCTCGCCGTCAGCAAGCTTTGTGTAGCGCGCCTTCAGCTCGAGAGTGGCGCGTACCACCTTCTCAAAGTTCAGCACGTAGAAGCGCTCCGTGTTGGAGAGTGTCACGCCCTCGGATATGTCCGAGAGAAGCTCGAAGAAGGTCACGTTGAAGGGAGGCACGTCCAGGTTGATCTCGTCGGCGCCGATCGCCTCAAAGCAGGCGCGGAGCACCGATGAAGCCTTAGCGGGATCCGTGCAGTCAATCTCCATGACGTTTGCGTTCCCTGCGTCGCCACCGTAGACAAAGTATCCCGCAAAGCTGCCTCCTGCATCGCTTACCGAGTACACTTCGGCGCACCAGCTCGAAAGTATGTCAAAGTAGGATGCGGTGTCACGGACGGGGTAGTAGTCCCTGCTCTGTGAGAGCGCCTTGATCCGGTCGAGTTCCGCCTTGTCGTCTGCTGTGAGCTTCTTTGCCTTGAAGCCCGTGTCGGAGTTGACGGATCCGTACACATGGACTAAGTTGTGCTTCTGGAGGTTGAAAGCTCCGCACACGCCCGCGGGCTCGAACCCGAAGTATGAGTAGCGCTGCCTTCTTCCGCCGAGAGCCGCGAAGTCGACACCCTTTTTCTTCATGTCATCGAGCGCGAGATTCATGCATTCCTTCATATATCCCTTGCCCCTGTGCATGGGGTGGACTGCCACGTTGCCGATGCCTATGCCTGAGAGCACGGTCCCCGCAAAGTTCAGCGAGAAGGGATAAGCTCCCACCGCTGCGCGAAGACGTCCGTCCTCGGTGGTTATAAAGTTGTGCTTCTCGGGGCTGTACTCAGGCTTGTAGAGCTTCGGCAGAAGCTTGTGGAAGCCCGTGTCGTTCCCGTTCATCCCAAACACGTAGTTCAAAAAATCGACGAGAGTCTCGTTGTCACATCTGTTTTCTCCGATCCCCTTATAGATATCCATGTTCAGCACCTTCCTTTGGCCTCATTTTTCATTCGGAAGTAATTATAACAATGGACAATGGCGAATACAAGTCAGAAAACGCATAGAAAAGGCACAGATAGAGAAGACCGTCTAAAGATGGCGGGAGACTTGACCGTGGTGTCGCACGGCGGGTATAATTATCGTGGAGCCCGCGGGCAGGAAAGTGCCCCGCAGGCCGTAGAGAGAAAGGAGGTTGTCCGGGACTTTACCGGGCGCAGACTGTATGAACATATCGATCACGGGAAATCTGGGAAGCGGCAAATCGACCATTTGCAAAAGGATATGTGAGCAGTACGGGTTCGAGAGGTATTCGACTGGCATGATCTTAAGAGACCTGGCTGCGGAGCGGGGGATCACCCTGCTTGAGATGAACGAGCTCATGAAGACGGACAGCAGCATAGACCGGATGATCGACGATGCGACCACGAGGATCTCGCGCGAAAAGATAGACGACAAGGTGATCTTTGACTCGAGGCTCGCGTGGCATTTTGCGGAGAGGACCTTCAAGATCTTCCTGACGGTGAGCCTCGACGAGGCTGCAAGAAGGGTGTACAACGACAGCAGAGGAGAGGTTGAGACCTACGCCTCCGTTGAGGAAGCAAAGGAATCCTTGAGAGAGCGCGCGCTCACGGAGAACGTGAGATACCGCGAGTTCTACGGGATCGAGTACTTCAACCTGGGCAACTACGACCTCGTGCTCGACAGCACCTGCGCTTCGCCCGAGATCCTGACTGAGATGTTTATGAGCGCTTACGAGCGCTACGCAAATGAGTATGACAAGACAAAAGAAGAGGGAAAGGTCGGCGGAAAGGGCGAGATAATGCTTGGCATCGCGCGTTTCCTGCCGGATGCAAAGAACGACCCTTCCAACAACCGCGTGTACGAGGGCGGAAGGATAGGCATCACCTCCGATGAGAACGGGATCGAGCTCGTCTCGGGCGAGGATGTTGTAAAAGCGGCTGCCGATGCAGGCTGCGGATTTGTCAGAGCCGATTTAATCTCCCGTTAATGATTTAACACAAAAACTACTGTACAATTGTCAATATGAACGAGAACAGCAACAACAGGACAGCCGTCTTCGCGGCGATCCTAGGCGCGCTCGCGCTGGTGATCGTCATCATGGTTGTGACGATCATAAACAACAACAAAAAAGATTCGCCAAAGAAGGATCAGGACGCGGAGCCCACGGCGACCGCCCAGGCTCAGCCTGAGGATGACGGGCAGCAGAACGCGGAGCTCCCTCCGGGAAGCGCCGCCTCGACCGTGCTCATAGAGATGATGGATCTCGACGGGCAGACCATGAACGTCCTCGATCTCATGACGGGGGAGGAGTATTCGCTCTCCTACACAGGCGCGACCAACATAAAGAACAGGCACGGCAAGGTGATCTCGGCGCAGATCCTAAGGCCCGGATACATCGCGGACATAACCTACGAGCCGGACGACATGTCGCTTAAGTCGCTCAAGGGATGCGAGAGGACCTGGGAGTACAAGGGCATCTTAAACCTCGCGATCGACGACGGGCTGAAGAAGATGACCGTCTCCGACCAGATCTACAGGTACGACGACAAGCTGAGGATCCTAAGCGGCGAAAATTTCGTGACCATGAGCGATCTGAGCGCTGAGGACGTGTTCTCGCTCGCGGGGATAGACAACTACGCCTACCTCCTGAAAGTTGAGAAGGGACACGGGTATCTGGAGCTCACGGGCCACGAGGACTTTGTGGGCGGGACACTCTCCATAGGCAGGACCAGGAGCTATGTCATAGGAGAGGAGCAGAAGATCCTGCTTCCTGAGGGGACGTACGATGTGACAGCGGTAAACGGCGAGTATGAGGCCACGGCGCAGATCATGATCAGCCGCGACAGCGTCTCACGCTTCGACCTCTCACCATACGGGTCGGCCATGTATCCAAAGGGAACCGTCAGATTCAGCATTTCCCCGGAATACGCACTCCTTTATATAGACGGGATCTACACCGATTACGCGGATCCCGTGCAGCTCTCATACGGAGAGCATGCTATCGAGGTCGTGCTCGCGGGATACAACCCCTACAAGGGTTATCTGAATGTCTCGGGGACGGCGCAGACCTGCAACATAACGCTCTCGGAGGCAACGGAGGAGCCTGAGGATCCCGACAGCCTGACCGAGGACATGGACCCTTCGGGCGGGCAGACGGACGACGGGAAAGAAGAACCCGCAATAGACGGAACTATACCGGACAACACTTCACAGGATCCCGACACGGGCCCCGCGCCCACGATCCCTTCCGATCCGGACGATGAGGACGGGGAAGAGCCGACCGGCGCAGGTGAAGCGACGCCCACCATCACGGAACCTGAGGGCCCGACGCCTACGGGGGCCGATGAAGAGACCCCGACACCTGGCTCCACGAGATATGAGGACGGCACCCACAGGATGATCGTCGAGTGTACCGAGGGAGCGCGTGTTTACATAGACGGAGATTACAGCGGCACCATCACGGGAGGCCGACTGGAGATTCCGAAGCAAGTGGGGGAGATGACTGTACGCCTCGAGCTCGACGGCTATGTGCCGAAGAGCTACATGATCGAGGTCGAGGATGAGGACGAGGATGTGCGTTTCTCATTTCCGGATATGGTCAGATCGAACTAGGCTGATGCCTCAGGGCTGAGGCCTTGAAGATAAAAGGAAAGGAGTATTTTTTGATGGCAGTTTCAAGGGAACCGGCAAGTTATTTCAAGTACATCAAATATGTTGTGATCCTTGTGATACTGGTCGTTCTTGCTTTCAACGCCTTATATACGATAGGCGAGCAGGAGCAGGCGGTGGTCACGACATTTGGCGCACCCTCGGCGGAGAGTGAGCCGGGGTTGCATTTTAAGATACCGTTTATTCAGAAGGTCGAGCTCGTCGACACGACGATCAAGGGCTTTCCGATAGGATATGAGCAGGGCACCAACGTCTCGATCGAGGACGAATCTCTCATGA
The DNA here is from genome assembly GCA_017958245.1 of Lachnospiraceae bacterium. Next base: position 3,969 of record JAGDDC010000164.1, on the reverse strand, counting down.
TCACCTCGGATTTCAACTTCGTAAATGTTGATTTCTTCGTCGAGTACAAGGTCACGGATCCGATCAAGGCGCTGTATGCCTCGGACGATCCGGTGCTCATCTTAAAGAACATCGCGCAGTCCCGCATACGTGACGAGATCGGCTCGTACGACGTGGACAGCGTCATCACGACGGGCAAGAACGAGATCCAATCGAACATCCGCGAGAAGATCACAAGCGATCTCGAGACAAATGATATAGGCATCCAGCTCGTGAACATCACGATCCAGGATGCGGAGCCGCCCACGGCTGAGGTACTCGAGGCTTTCATGAACGTCGAGTCCGCAAAGCAGGGCGCGGAGACCGCCGTAAACAACGCGAACAAGTACCGCAACGAGCAGATACCCGCCGCAGAGGCCGAGGTCGACAAGATCATAAAGGAGGCCGAGGCGGACAAGGAGGCCAGGATCAACGAGGCCGAAGGTCAGGCGGCAAGGTTCAACGCGCTGTATCAGGAGTACGTGAAGTACCCGCTCATCACGAAGCAGCGTATGTTCTACGAGGCGATGGAGGACGTCCTTCCGGGCCTCAAGGTGATCATAGACAATTCCGGGACGGGCGTGCAGAAGATGCTGCCTCTCGATTCATTTGCGGAAGACGCGGACAAGGGAGACGCTCCCGCCGTGAACGTCGAGCCTGAAAAAGGAGGTGAGGACTGATGAGTGATTCTTACGAAAACGCTGAAAACATCGAGCGCATCTATCAGCCCAGGAAGAAGGCGCCTCTCATAATCATCGCAGTGCTCGTGGTGCTCCTGATCATCGTGGGATCCCAGTCGCTGGTAGTGACGAGGGAGAACGAGTACACGCTCATCAGGCAGTTCGGGAAGGTCGAGAGGATCATCACGACGTCCGGCCTCTCGTTCAAGGTGCCGTTCATACAGTCGACGTCGAAGCTCCCCAAGGAGCTGATGCTCTACGACCTCACGGCATCGGATGTCATCACGCAGGACAAGAAGACCATGGTGCTCGACAGCTTCGTGCTCTGGAGGATCGAGGATCCGCTGAAGTTCGTGCAGTCACTCAACTCGCAGATCTCGAACGCCGAGAGCCGTATAAACGCTATAGTTTACAACTCGAGCAAGAACGTGGTCTCCAGTATGCTCCAGAGCGACGTGATCCGCGCAAGAGACGGTGAGCTCGCGCTCGCCATAAAGAACAACATCGGTTCGGTCACGGATCAGTACGGGATAGAACTCGTGGCAGTCGAGACCAAGCACCTCGACCTGCCCAGCGACAACAAGACCGCCGTGTATGAGCGTATGATCTCGGAGCGAAACAACATCGCAGCGAGCTTCACCGCTTCGGGCGAGTCCGAGGCGAAGATGATCCGCACCAAGACGGACAACGAGATCATAGTAAGTGTCTCGGAGGCCGAGGCCCAGGCTGAGAAGCTCAGGTCGGAGGGTGAGGCGGAGTACATGCGCATCCTCTCGCAGGTCTACAAGGACGAGTCCCGCGCGGACTTCTACACCTTCGTTCGCTCGCTCGACGCCGCAAAGGCGTCCATGAAGGGCAGCAAGACACTGATACTTACATCAGATTCGCCGCTGGCGGAGATCTTTAACAAGATCGAGTGAGAGAAATAGCCGTAAGGCTATTTCTTGAGCGATACATATTGACGAGCGAAGCGAGTCAATATGGGAGTGAGAGAATAACTATCAACAAGAAAGGAGCCCGAGCGGCTCCTTTTTTGTTGCACCTTTCTTATGGAAAAGGAGTTGACATATTTAAAATCTGTGTTATAGTAGTTATAGAACAAAGGGAAAAGGAGGGGTGACATATGAAGATAGACAGATTTACGAAGAAGTCGATGCAGGCTGTCGATTCGCTCGAGAAGCTTGCGTATGACTACGGGCATCAGGAGGTGGATCAGGAGCATTTGCTGTATGTCCTCATGAGTGACGAAGAAGGCCTCATCCCTCAGATGATCAAAAAGATGGAGATCGCGCCGGAGGTTTTCACGGCGCAGATAGACGGACTTCTGAGGAAGAGACCGAAGGTCTCCGGCGGACAGCTGCACCTTTCCGAGTCGCTCAACAAGGCGCTCGTATACGCCGAGGACGAGGCGAAGCAAATGCGTGACGAGTACGTCTCTGTGGAACATCTCTTCCTCTCTGTGATGAAGCACGCGAACAAGGAAGTTTCTGCGCTGTTTAAGGAGTTTGGGATCACGAGGGAGAGGTTTTTGACCGCGCTCGCTACCGTCAGGGGGAACCAGAGAGTGACCTCGGACAGCCCTGAGGAGACATACGACACGCTTGAAAAGTACGGCGCTGACCTCGTTGAGAGGGCGAGAGGGCAGAAGCTCGACCCCGTCATAGGCAGGGATCAGGAGATCAGGAACGTGATCCGTATACTCTCGAGGAAGACCAAGAACAACCCCGTGCTCATAGGTGAGCCGGGCGTCGGCAAGACTGCGGTCGTAGAAGGCCTCGCGCAGAGGATCGTGAGAGGCGATGTGCCTGAGGATCTGAAGGACAAGAAGATCTTCTCACTCGACATGGGAGCGCTCGTCGCGGGCGCAAAGTACCGCGGAGAGTTTGAGGAGAGGCTCAAGGCCGTGCTCGAGGAAGTCAAGAAGAGCGACGGGCAGATCATCCTGTTCATCGACGAGCTTCACACGATAGTCGGAGCCGGCAAGACCGAGGGTTCGATGGATGCCGGCAACATGCTAAAACCCATGCTTGCAAGAGGCGAGCTTCATTGCATAGGCGCGACCACGCTCAATGAATACCGCCGTTATATAGAGAAGGACGCAGCTCTTGAGAGAAGATTCCAGCCGGTTATGGTTGAAGAGCCCACGGTAGAGGATACAATCTCGATCCTTAGAGGCCTCAAGGAGCGCTACGAAGTGTTCCACGGCGTCAAGATCGCAGATGCCGCGCTCGTATCGGCAGCGACGCTCTCCAACCGCTACATAACCGACCGGTTTCTTCCCGACAAGGCGATCGACCTCGTGGATGAGGCCTGCGCCCTGATAAAGACAGAGCTCAACTCGATGCCGACTGAGCTCGATGACATACAGAGAAAGATCAGACAGATGGAGATCGAGGCAGCAGCGCTCAGGAAAGAAGACGACAGGCTGAGCGCGGAGAGGCTCGAGGCGCTTGGGAAGGAGCTTTCCGAGCAGAAGGAATCATTTGCAAGGATGAAGGCCGCCTACGACAACGAGAAGCAGGAGGTCGAGAAGGTCAGGGCTCTCAGGAGCGAACTCGAGGCCTTAAACAGCGAAGCGGAGCTCGCCGAGAGAAACTACGACCTCGAGAAAGCCGCAGAGCTCAAGTACGGCAGGATCCCGGATGTGAAGCAGCAGCTTGAAGAGGCCGAGGAGCTCATCAGGGCAAATGACCACACTCTCGTCCACGAGAACGTCGGCGAGGAGGAGATCGCAAGGATCATCTCGAGGTGGACCGGTATACCCGTGACCAAGCTCACGGAGAGCGAGAGAAGCAAGACGCTGCATCTCTCGGATCTCCTTCACAAGAGGGTCGTCGGGCAGGACGAGGGCGTGAAGCTCGTGTCCGAGGCTATCCTCAGATCGAAGGCGGGCATCAAGGATCCGGGCAAGCCGATCGGATCGTTCCTCTTCTTGGGGCCCACCGGCGTCGGAAAGACAGAGCTTGCGAAGGCGCTTGCCGAGGCGCTCTTTGACCACGAGGCCAACATGGTCAGGATAGATATGAGTGAGTACATGGAGAAGCATTCGGTATCGAGGCTCATCGGAGCGCCTCCCGGATATGTCGGATACGACGAGGGCGGGCAGCTCACCGAGGCTGTCAGAAGGAAGCCCTACAGCGTCGTGCTCTTCGACGAGGTTGAGAAGGCGCATCCGGATGTCTTCAACGTACTTCTTCAGGTGCTCGATGATGGGCGTATCACGGATTCACAGGGCAGGACCGTGGATTTCAAGAACACCATACTCATCATG
>JAGDDC010000163.1 GCA_017958245.1 Lachnospiraceae bacterium | reverse complement strand
GCGCTCCTCGTCGGTCAGGTAAGCGGGTATCGCATCCTTGGAAAAAGGCGTATAGGTGACGTACTCGTATATCTTTATCCCCGCAAATGAGGCCAGCCCCGCGACAGCTGCGATGCAGACGGCGATCACGGCCGCCCTGATGCGCTGAGATCGCGGATTGGCGGAGCGGAGCGCCTTTTTAACCTGATCCACGTCCGAGAAACGCTCCTTTGGCGAGAAGCCGGTGCATTTCCTGATGATAGCGGCGAGAGGACGGTAGATCTTTATCTTGTTGTTCTCCTTTGTGCTCCCCGTGAGCAGCCACCGAAGCAGCACGCCGAGGGCATAGATGTCCGTGCGCTCGTCGGTCTGGGAGAAGCCGTATTGTTCGGGCGGCGCATAGGAGCGCGTGCCGAAGAAGACCGTGTCGGTCTCGCTCTCGGTGTTGTGGAGGCGCGCTATGTCAAAGTCGATCAGGACTATGCGCCCGTTTGGCCTGACTATGATGTTCTGCGGCTTTATGTCACGGTGAATGATGGGATTCTCCCTGTGGTGGAGGTATGCGAGTATATCGCAGAGCTGCAGGCAGATGTCGACAACCTGCGGCTCGGAGAGGTCATTTGCGGATACATATCTGTCGAGAGACTCTCCCTCCACGTATCTTCGCACGGAGACAGCCATGCGCGCGTTCTCGTAATCGGCGGTGTGCTCCGGGAGCCCGTCGTGAGAGAGGGTCGAAATGATCTCGTTTCCGGCGGGGATGGTGCGGACAGACGTGTCAAAGCATTTGGCTATGTGGTCATCGCCGTGCTTGTCCCGCACGAGGAAGGTGATCACGCCGTTTCGCTCCGACAGACATTCGAGTATGTCGAAATCCGCGGAGAAATCGTCCGGAAGGTCGGTCTCTTCGTAGGATCTTAAGATGTCTTCGAGCAGGTCATTGCTTGTCATGTCTCTTTTCCCCTATCGTCGGCAGGCCGTTGTCGTAGAGCAGCTCCTGCGTCTCCATGAAACTCTTGTGATTGTACAGGCAGAACGCTATGACCGCGTCTCTCTTGACGCGGGGATGCAGCGCCGTTGCCCGGGCGACTTTGAGCAGCTGCTGGGTGCCGTCCGAGTCGAGCTCGAGACCGAAGGCCAGCTGAAGCACGGTGTCCCTCGAAGGGTTTCTGGCGCCCTTGAACAGCCTGTGCCCGTAGGAGGATTCTATCCCTCCGCGCCGGATCACGGCCTCCTCACGCTCACCCTTTGCGAGAGTCAGGGCCTTGATGTATTCGGAAAATTCCGGCAGCAGGTTGTCGCCGGCTTCATCCAGATATGTTCCCACCTGGGGAGCCCCAAAGAGCTTGCCCCACAGTTCATTCGTCGTTGCATTGGTCATATGATCGTCTCCGTTTTCTAAAACAGTCCTGACTATATTGTGCATAAACCGAGCGGATTCGTCAACCATGATGAGGCATGTGTTTTCTGGCAATTGAAAAGGAACTCTATATATGAGATAATGTATAAGACGGGGTTGCGAAGCAGACGTCTTATAACGCGCCTCGT
>JAGDDC010000162.1 GCA_017958245.1 Lachnospiraceae bacterium | reverse complement strand
TTGTCGATCACGATGTTGCTCGTCGACCTTCCCTGGTGCTCGCTCGCGGTCTCGATACCTATATCGCAGTTATAGACCACGTTGTCCTTGATCACGATGTTGTCGCCGCCGTCCACGTAGATACCGTCCGCACAGATATCGCCCTCGTATGTGGGGTTGAACTCGGAGGTTATGTTGTAGACGGTGTTGCCGGTGCATTCGCCGTTCCTTGCCCTGTCAAATGTAGGATCCGAGTACGTCTCCTCATAGCCGATAAAGTCGATACCGATGTTGTCGTTGTCGTGTACCACGTTGTTTCTCACGATGAAACCGTCCACGTTGCCGTTCAGGACGAGAGCCTCGCTGTTTCCGAGCGAGAGATTGCAGAGCTCGCAGTCCTCTACGGTTATGTCGTTGATCGCTCCCTTCGAATCGCCCGATACCAGGATGCCGTGAGCGTTGTAATCGGTTCCGGGATTGATGATGCCGCAGTCATGTATATAGCAATCCTTTATGATCACGCCGTCGCTGTCTCCGCACACATGGATGCCGATGGGGCAGGGATCCTCTGAAGTCGTCTTGTACTCTGCGATCTCGAACCCTTCGATCGTGATAAAGCTCGCATCCTCGATGACTATGAATCCGTCGTCAAAGTCGTCGTCGCTCCAGCCTTCACCCGCGGTGAGCAAGGGGCGGTTTGCGGGGTCTGCTGCCTTCAGGGTGATCCTTTCGTCCGCTGTTCCCGACACCTCAAAGTATATCTTGTCCGTGTAGGTCCCCGATGCCACGAGTATCTCACTTCCGGGCTCGGCAACCTCGACTGCCTTTGCGATGCTCGCAAATGCTGCTTCCTTCGAATCGCCCGTGTTCTCATCATTTCCCGATGCAGCGTCAACATAGATCGTGCTTCTGTCCACATCAGCCGTAGGAGCCTCTGTCACGGCGGGCTCTGTCGCTGCGGGAGCCTCTGTAGGCTCTGCAGGCGCCTCAGTGGGCTCTGCGGGAGCTTCTGTCGCTGTCGTGTCCCCGGTCTGTGCAGGCTCAGCATCGGAGCCCTTGCAGCCACCAAGCATGAGACACACAAGCGCAAGCACTGTCATCAGTACGATCGATCTTTTCTTGTTCATGAATCATACACCTCTCACTTTTGATTTTTTATTTGAACACCTCGCGGAGCGTTCCCTCTCACATTGCCCGCGCGGTGAATCAAAGCATATCGTCCGAGTCAATCTCGTCAGGTCCCAGAACCGTAACGCTCTGGTTTTTGCCCAGTCCGGCATCCGCAAATGCCTTCCTGTAGGCTTCGACATCATCGCTCCTCTTTACGACGACCGTCAGCCAGAAGCCCTTGCGGGTATCGAAGCTGTTCGTGATCTTCGGGGGCTTCTCCCCCACAAAGATCAGCGTCCCGCCTTCCTCGTTGTCACACACAGAGGGCAGGAAAGCCACGTCAAGCGACTCGAGTCCCGCGGGCATCGCAACATAGTTCACATATCCGAGGATCTTTGTGTCCCCGATCCTCTTCACTCGCTCCGACAGCCTTGTGGCGTAAGAGAAATGCGCCTTCACCCACTCATCGGTATCCTGCAGTTCCCCGGCCTTCATTTGATCGGAAACGATCAGGACTTTCAAGTCTCCCGTCCCGGGCTCAAAGACTTCAAACCCGTCCTGCTCGTACGCGGGGTTCCCGCTCTTAAACGTCACCACGGGATCCTTCCGGACGTAGTCTGTCGGGGCGAAGCCTCTGCCCACACTTTTTACGGTGTTTGGTATGACAAGGCTCTTTATCTTGTAGCAGCCGGCAAACGCGCGGTCTGCGATCTCCTCAAGCCCCTTTTTCAGGGTGACCTTCGCAAGCTTCTTCGAATAGCAGAAGGCTCCCTCTCCTATGGTCTTGACAGATGCGGGTATCACAAGCTTCGTAAGCCCCGAATTGTAGAAAGCGTTCTTTCCTATGGAAGTTATCCCGCTTCCCAGCTTGACTGTCTTCAACTTGCTGTCGCCGTATATCATCTCGTCGGGGATCGAAGTCACCGAATCGGGTATGATCAGGCTCTCTGCCTTGCTCTTTGCAAATGCGCCCGCCAGGATCGTCGTTGCTCCGTCAGGCACCACGATCTCCTTCTGCTTGCGCGACATAACGCGCACCACGGTCTTGCCGTCCGCGCTGATGAGCAGCCCGTTCTCTTCCTTGTATGCTTTGTTTCCGGGCGCCACTTTGACTGCGGCTCTGTTGACGAGCGCCTCCCCTATGTGGCGAACGCCTGAGGGGATGGTGATGGTGAGCTTCTTGTCCATACCACAGTCGTAGAAAGCCCTGTCGCCGAGATAAGTAGTCTTCTCAGGGAGCTTTACCTTCAGCAGGTTGTAGCAGCCTGCAAAAGCTTCATCCCTTATCTTCAGGCTCTTCGTTGCCTTTATGCTTATGTCCTGAAGCAGCGAGCACCCGTAAAATGCCCTCTTTGCGATGTTTAAAGTGGCTGCGCTTATGATGAGCTTTCCGGGCTTTCCGGACGCTATGCCCCACGAACACCCCGCAAATGCTTCATTTGCAATGTCAAGCTTCTTCGCGTCGATCCTGACCTCGTTCATCCCGTGAACACCCGCCAGAGCGTATTTCGATATCTTCTTTACGGATGAGGGGATGTGTATCGAGGAAAAGACCTTGCCGTAGAACCCGCCGTAACGCTCATAATATATCGAACCGTCGTCGGGATCCATGCTCTCTATAACCATACCGTCATCTCCGATCACCGTCACGGAGCGCTTCTTTCCTTTGTATTCCACGGACGCGGGGATGTCCCATGCCTCACCCTCGATATCGCCTGTGGAGAAAAGCTTTGCATCCGCAGTGTTTCCTATGAGCACGGCCTCATTGTCCCCGAGGGTGCGGAACAGGTCGTTTCCGACCGCGAAGATCTCGCCCTCGACACCGACGTTTATATGCAGCGTGGCAAAGAAAGCGTTCTTCCTGCTGTTCGTCCCGCGCTTTGACGCGCGGTCGGTCATGCCGGCCTTTATGGTGTACGTGCCCTTCGGCAGGATGAGTTTCCCGTCCTTGTCGTGAAGGAGTTCAACGGCCTTCTCCATGTCCATGTCACAGAGATTTGTCAGGTCCTGCCCGGTGACATCAAGCTTCACCTCGTATGTCTTGCCCTTCTTGAAGGTCTTTGGCGATCCGGGGTCGGAACTTGAGTAGGCCGCGTACTGGCAGATGACCGTACCCGTGGAGCTCTCGACATAGAAGCCTAGTATCGGGTCGCAGACCTGCACCTCTTTGCTCTTTCCCTTGCCGATGTACTCAAGACTCGCTCTCACGTCCACCGCCTCGCCTTCGCTGTATGCGGTCTTGGCAGACAAGAGCGTGATGCGCCAGTCCTCGTTCTCAACGACGGTTTTTTTTACGTTTCCGCCGGGGATCGTCTCCTCCACATCTGCTGCCTTTGTCTTGCCTGTCGACACGGTCCTGAAATCGATCCTCCCCATCTCATCGTAGAGACGTCCCTCTTCCGTATCATATGATGCGCACCTCTCAGCGCCAAGCCTGACGTCCGCCTCCGCGCGTGCGCAGGGGATCACGGCCGCTACCGCAAGAAAAGCGATCACCGCAAATAAAGTTTTAAGGATTTCTTTAAAGTGAAACATGTCATGCCTCCTTAAACGCCACCGGGCGCTGCGTTCCTCCTGCAGCGCCTCGTGTCGTGCTCTTCGCAATCGTTTTACTTTGCTGCCTTCACCTTGATCCAGAGCTCGGAGATGAGCTTTCTTATGGTCTCGTTGTCGTGGAAGACCTCGTCCTTGTCGTAAGACCTCGGATAGTACGCGTCAAACTCCGCGAACTCTCCGCCCTCTCCCATGAGATCCTCGAGGACCTCCTTGTTGGGCGATGTGTAACCCACGGTGACAGCATTGTCATAGGAAGCGTCGTAGGTCAGCACGTAGTTGATGAACTTGTGCGCCAGATCGGGGTTCTCGGCGTTCTTCGGGATCACCATGCAGTCGATCCAGAGATTTGTCCCGCTGTCGGGCGTAAAATAGCTCATGTCAGGGTTCTCGCTCATGATCGTCACCGCGTCGCCGCTGTATACCAGCGCGAGATCCTTGTTGCCGCTCATCATATAGTCGATGACCTCGTCGGTCACGTACACGGGATCCATGTTCTTGTTGATGTCCACGAGCCACTCGTAAGCTTCATTTATCTCGGCCTCGTTCTCCGTGTTTGCGGAGTACCCGAGCGCCTTGAGCGCCATCATGAAGGAGTCGCGCTCCGAGTCGTACATATACAGCCTTCCCTTGTAATCCCTGTTGCGGAAGACCTCGAAGCCCTGAGACTTCACGACCTCGTCGGGCACGTTGTTGTGGTTGTAGAGGATACCCACGTTGCCCCAGAAGTAGGGCACGCTGTATTTGTTGTCCGGGTCAAATGCGGGATTCTTGACGCCGTCAGCCAGCACCGAGAGATTCTCGATCTTGCTCTTGTCTATCTCCATCAGATAATCGTCCTTGATCATCCTCTCGATCATGTAGTCAGAGGGCACGATCACGTCGTAGGAGTCGCCCGCCTGGATCTTGGTGTACATCATCTCGTTCGAATCGAAATACTCCACGATCACCTTGCAGTCAAACTGCTTCTCGAAGTTGCTTATGAGATTCTCCCCCATGTACTCCCCTGTGTTGTAGAGCTTGAGCACCTGCTTTTCCTTCGAGCCGCAGCCCGCAAAGGCCACAAGCAGGACCAATACAAGTGCTAATGCTAATCCTTTTTTCATTTCCCTAATCCTCCTAATATGGTACTTCTCTTCCCGCGCAGGCGGGTCGTAAGCTTTTCTTTCCGTTCCCCGACTGCTCGGGATCATCCCTTTTCGTTCCCGGCGGGTCGTGATCCTCTCTTTCCGTTCCCCGACTGCTTGTGGTTTTATGTCTCCGGGAATCTGCGCGTCATGCTTCCTTCCTCGCTCTCCTGCGTCTTGCACGCTGTTGCATGGAAGGCACTGAGTTCGCGATCAGCAGGAAGGTGCCGAGTATCACTATGATCAGCGTCGAGAGCGCATTGATCGAAGGGTTGACGCGCTTCGACATGGTGTATACCAGGATAGAGATGTTGGACACCCCATTTCCGGTGACAAAATATGATATGACGAAATCGTCAAACGACATGGTAAAAGCTATCAGCGCCCCCGATATGATGCCCGGCATGATCTCGGGCACTATGACCTTGGTCATGGCCTGCCAGGGCGTCGCTCCGAGGTCCATCGCAGCCTCCGCGAGGTTCGGGTTGAGCGACTTGAGCTTGGGCGCTATGCTCATGATGACGTAGGGCGTACAGAACATGACGTGCGCGAGCAGCAGTGTCAGGAAGCCCTTGTCCACGTGGAGTGCTGCGAAGAACATGAGCAGTCCGATCGCTGTGACTATGTCGGGGTTCATGACCGGCAGTTCGTTGACCTGGCTGACCACGGACTTTATCACCT
>JAGDDC010000161.1 GCA_017958245.1 Lachnospiraceae bacterium | reverse complement strand
GAGTGCGGCGCGTATATGTGTGAGTACCTCTCGGGCGCTTGCGACAGAGCAACACTTGCATCGAAGGTAGACACATACTGGACCAACCAGGAACCCAGATAGACATATCGTTTCACCGGAAACATGGTTTCCGGGTTCCCCCGAACAAGAACCCTGCGGGACATGCCTGTCCTTTGTGCCTAAAAGTACAAACGGCAGGCATATCCTGCCTTTAAAGAGGATCGAAGGGAAGCACAGAACATGAGATCAAAAAAACTAAGAAGCACTCTTCAGTTTGCGGGCTTTGCCCTGCCATCATTCTTCATTTGGCTGACAGTGGTCATAGCGCCCTTTATCTACGGTATCTGGATCACCTTTACCGACTGGAACGGGCTTGCTATGGAGATAAACTATGTCGGTCTGGAAAACTACAGGGAAGTGTTCACGGACCCGACCTTTATCACATCATTTGTCAAGACTCTCATCTACGCGCTGTTCACCGTTCTGCTGAGCAACGTCGTGGGCTTCCTTCTGGCCCTGCTGGTAACCAGCGGTATAAAGGGACAGGGTCTGTTCCGCACGGGCTTTTTCACACCGAACATAATCGGCGGCATCATACTCGGTTACATATGGAACTTTATCTTCTCTTACGCGCTGACGCGCTTCGGCGAGACGATCGGCGTGGAGTGGATGTCGACCTCATGGCTCACTCACCCGACGAGAGCGCTCATTGCCCTCATCATCGTGAGCTCCTGGCAGCTGAGCGGCTACCTCATGGTCATCTATATCGCCGGTCTGACAAATGTTCCCTCGGAGCTGATCGAGGCTGCGAGAGTGGACGGGGCAAGCCCCTGGCAGATCGTGCGAAGGATCAAGATCCCGCTCATCAGGAACACCATCGCTATCTGTGTGTTCCTCTCTATCGCGAGAACCTTCATGTCATTTGACATGAACCTGTCGCTCACCGCAGGCGGACCCTACAAGTCCACCGAGCTGATCGCCTACAAGATATACCAGACGGCATTCACCAGCATGGAGTTCGGCAAGGGACAGGCTCAAGCGATCGCGCTGTTTGCGATCGTCTCGGTGGTCTCCCTGCTCCAGGTCTACTTTACGAGGAAAGGAGCGGAGAACTGATGCGTAAAAGAAAAACGAGAAAGATCGCTTTGTTTGCGGTTACGCTTTTATTGCTGGTCCTGTTCATGGTGCCATTCTTTATACTCGTCATCAACACCTTCAAATCGACGCCCGAGTTTGTAAAGAACCCTATGGCACTCCCGTCCGAGCTGTCGTTTGACAACTTCAGGGTGGCGATCAAGAGGATGAACTTCTTCAGAGCTCTGGGGAACACGGCCCTCATCACGCTGATATCGGTCGTCGGGAACACCCTTGTCTCCTCGATGACGGGATATCTTTTCGCGAGGCGCAAATGGAAGATCAACAAGATCATCTTCATGGCGTTCCTCGCTTCGATGGTCGCGCCCTTCCAGGTGTATATGATCCCCCTTGTGAAGATCTTCGCAGGTGGCCTGGGCTTTTCGAACTCGCTGCTCGTGGTGGCTTACATAGCGATAGGACTGAACATCCCCTTCGCAGTCTTCCTGTACAACGGTTTTGTCGAGGGGATACCGAGGGAGCTCGACGAAGCGGCGCTCATCGACGGCTGCAGCTTCACGAGGACGTTCTTCCACATCATCCTTCCGCTGTTAAAGCCGATCATCATCACTGTAACGGTTTTCGTGGCAATGGGAGTATGGAACGACTTCCTGATGTCGAGTCTGTTCCTCACAAAGACAAACACCAAGACGCTTGCAATAGCGATCAAGACCTTCCTCACAAACCACTCGGCAGAGTATGCGCCGATGATGGCAGGTCTGCTGCTTAGCATCCTGCCTGTCCTCATCTTCTATCTCATCGGACAGAGGCATATAATCGAGGGTGTGGTAGCGGGATCGGTCAAAGGCTGATCATTTGCAGGGCCTTGGCACAAAAAAAGAGGTGATGACTCACCTCTTCTGGGATGCGAGAAAGCTTCCGGGTGTACACCCGTAGAGCTTCTTGAAAGTCGTGATGAAACTTTTCATGTTCGGAAACCCGTTGTTATACGCGCATTCGGTCAGGTTGTCGTGGCCGTTTGAGAGCTGCTCGGCAGCATGGCTTACCCGGACAAAGTTGAGATATGCATGGAAATTGACGCCCAGAGAGTCCTTAAAAAGGCGCGAAAAGTAGCTGGGCGAATACTTGAAGTTCTCCGCGACGTCTGCGAGTGAAAGCTCGTCGGAGTAATGAGCTTCGATGTAATCGGTGAACGTGGTGGCAAGACTGACATCCTTTTCGAGGGACGCAGCGTAGCCCTCGCCGCGCTTCACGCAGTTGGACGCCACAACGTAGAGGACGTCGTAGAGTTTGCCCATGACGAGGAGGTTGTACTCGGCAACGTTGCTGTCAAGCTCGTAGAGCTCTCTGGCTATAGCTTTGATCTTCTTCGTGACCTCGGGTTTCTCCGGGTTGTAAAAGAAGAGGTTCTTGCCGAGCCATTTCTCTATAAAGGGCAGGGACACGATGATGCTGATCCCCGTAAAATGATCTTCTCTCGTTATGTATCTGCATGAATGGAGCTCGCAGCTGTTGACGAAGAGCCAGTCGGACTCGCCGAAATCAAAGCTGTTGCTCCCCGTGTTGAAAGAGATCCTGCCCGTAAGCGGGATCGTGATCTCCAGGCTCCTGTGCCAGTGCAGAGGGGCATAGATAAATGTGCCGTGAAGATCGTGTTTGTACAGCTTCACGGGAAGTATGGAGTACACATCATTGTAAGACTCGTACAGTTCGGCCATGTCCACTCCTTTCAGGAGACAACGGTTCGATTACAGATTCGATTTTAACATAAAAAGGAGACCTACTGCAATGGCTTTGTTTCAGGTCAGCTTTTTGTCGGAGGCGCTGAAGAGGATCACTACCTTCCACGCCTTCCTGCCAAATGACACCCTCGAAGGCGTAAAGATAAACAATCCAAACTATGACAGACCTCCGAAGACTCTTTTCCTTCTTCACGGATACACGGGCAGCAGCGCAGACTGGATCTGTGGCAGCGATGCCATGATGATCTCGCGCAGATACAATCTCGCGATAGTCATGCCCTCAGGGGAGAACAGTTTCTACATCGATAGAAAAACAACGGGTCACGCTTACGAGACCTACATTTCCTCAGATCTTCCAAGCTATGTGAGCAAAAGCCTCGGGCTGTCGCTAGAGAAAAACGACATCTTCATAGGCGGCCTTTCGATGGGCGGCTATGGTGCCTTACGGCTCGCCCTCAAGAACCCGGAGACATACGGGGCAGCATTCGGCCTCTCCTCCGCCCTCATCACGGAGGACATAAAAAAGCTCGCAAACGGCGAGAAAAGCTTTGCAGAGGAGCTTGCAAACAGGGAGTATTACGAGGAGATCTTCGGCGACTTAAAGAACCTCGATCAAAGCGACAAAGACCCGGGCTTCCTCGTTCGCAGAAACAAGACCGAACATGTGGCAAACCCGCCTCTGTATATGGCCTGCGGCACCGAGGATCCGCTCCTTGAAAACAACCGCGTTTTCGCGAAATACCTGCGCGCCGAGGAAGTCGACATAACATACGTCGAAGAGCCCGGGATCCACGAATGGGACTTTTGGACAAGGCAGCTTGAGCCCGCCGTTGTCTGGGCCCTGAACAGACTCGCATAAAACAACACCGGAGGTAACCATGTTCAACAAAGAAGACATAAGCTACACACAGGCCCTGACTTTCAGAAAGACCGACATGATCTACAAGGACGACAGCAAGGCAACATTTGGGGAGTTTAAAAAGGCCGATCTCCTCCCGCCCGCATACGAGATCGTGGGAGAAGGAGAGGTGCGTTTCACGCTTTTCCTTCCGAATGCAAGGAAGGTGGTGCTCCGCACGCTGTTCGCATCATTTGAGCTTGAGAAGAACGGCGACACCTTCAGCGGCGTATGTCCTGTCGGGACAGGCTATATAGTCCTCTTTGTAAACGTCGACGGGACGGACATCATCTACCACGCGCTGCCCGTAGGCTTCGGAAGCAGCAAACCGATCAACTTCATAGAGATCCCCGAGAAGGACTGTGTGATCCTCCCGGACGAAGTCCCGCACGGGAGCGTGTGCATGGATTTCCTGCCAAGCAAGGTGACGGGCAGGCTTGAGAGGGTCTCCGTATATCTTCCGCCCGACTACTATGAGTCCCCGGACAGGCGCTATCCCGTGCTCTACCTTCAGCACGGCCACGGCGAGAACGAGTCGACGTGGGTGTATCACGGCAAGGCAAACTTCATCTACGACAACCTGATCGCCGCAGGCAAGGCTGTTCCCGCTGTTGTGGTCATGTGCAACGGGATGGTCCACCGGGACGAGGGCGACAGGTTTGTGGCAGATCTGGCAGAAGGGTTCGAGAGATTCCTGACGGAGGAAGTGATGCCATTTGCGGAGAAGAAGTACCGCATAATCGGTGACAAGGAACACCGCGCCATGGCAGGCCTCTCCATGGGGAGCATGCAGACGAGCGTCGTCACCCTAAAGCACCAGGATCTGTTCGACTACGCAGGCATCTTCAGCGGTTTTGTGGCAGACATACTGACAGGCTACGAAGGCCACATCACGCCTTCGCTTCTTGACACCTACTCAAAGAACCTGAAGTACATCTTCCGCTCGATAGGAGACTGCGATTATTTCTACGAGAGCTTCCTAAAGGACGACGAGCTTCTTAAGGCGCACGGCGTTGAAACCGACAGGCGCATATACAAGGGTGGCGCCCACACCTGGACGGTGTGGCAGCACAACCTCTATGATTTCGCGCAAATGATCTTCAGATAGGGCAAGCCTCGCTGATACCAGGCTTATCACAAAAAAGCCGTCATGGTCTGACCATGGCGGCTTTACCTGCTTTATGTACGGGTCTTGCCTCAACCGGCATTGATCCCTTTTTGTTTTTTCGCGGCATACAGCGCTTCGTCCGCGCGCGCCACCCACTCGGAAGGCGTTTCGTGACCATCCCAGACCGCGACCCCAAAGCTTGCCCTGTTTGGAGTATACTCTCTGCAGACTGGTGCCTCAAGGTACTTGTCCCTGATCTTTGCGCACAGGGCTTCCGCCCTGTCGGCAGACGTGGTTATGAAACAGAACTCATCACCGCCGTAGCGGAACGTCTTTCTTCCCGCGATCTCCCTCATGATCTCGCCGAAGGTCCTCAGATACTCGTCTCCGACGGAATGCCCGTAGTTGTCGTTTATCTCCTTGAAATCATCGAGGTCTGCGAGTACGAACGTCCACTCTTCGTCACCGCTCTCCTCGTCAAACATCTCGTCAAAAGTCTCGCGGAGCTTTCTCCTGTTGAACAGCCCCGTCAGTACGTCAGTGACGCTCTCCTTCCTGACCTCGTGTTCTTCCTTCTCAAGCTCTATGTAAAGCTCCTTCTTTCTCTTCTCGCCAGCCATGATCCCGAGCACCAGGAAATGCGTGAGGATGATCGCGACTACGTAGAGGACCTGGTTGAGTATCTGCTCAACTCCGAAGCCTCTGTAATCGTTAAATCCGGGCAGGAGCGATGACAGGGAGTATCCTGCGATCTCGAGCACGATCGAAAGTACGGTAACCGTGCGTGTTATACTCTTTGACGTGTAGAAGATCGAGCAGATAGGAGGTATTACAAATGCCAGCGAGAGCGCGGGGAATTCCATGTGGAACAGCGCATTTGAGAAGCAGACCACCTCCATCGCAAAAAGCGGTGCCTTGGTTATATATATGCCTTTCTTTCTCTTGGAAAGTCTGCAAAGAACGGCTGCACCGATCCCTGCGGTGTTGATGAGGAGCGGAGATACGACATAGAGCAAGAAATATTCAAAAACGCTCACGAGCACGTCGCCCGTATTGACCATGATAAAGTAGAAGACGATCTCGAGCGAAAACTGCACGGCAGCAAAAGCTATGCTCGCTTTCAGCATCAGGACTTCGTAGCTTTCCGTGATCTGCGCAAACTCTTTTCTTTCTTCCTTCATGCTCCACCTCCCATAAATAAATATTATCATGGAGTTTTCCGCTTGACAATATCTCTCATGGGAAATAATAGGACAAATTGCCTATCCGTTCCGAGTAGTTTTCAGCAAAAAAGGGGGGATCGGATTGATCTCCCCCCTCTGTCATCTTTTATTATCTGCTGACACGGTTAAAATCATGGCCATTTGCACACGCGTATATCTCGTTTTCTCCGTCTCTGTCTTCATCGACCGTTATGACAAGGACATCGTTGGTGAGCGCCTTTACGTAAAGAACGTTCTCAAACTGCTTGTTCCTCACGCCTTTGTCGCCTTGGGTGCTGTACAGCTCACCGTCGAGCACATAGTACAGGGTATCTCCCGTGTAGGCAGCCGCATTGTACTTGTCGTTGTTGCATTCACCGAGATAGGTATCATTTACCTTTTCGCCCGAAAGCTCTACCAGATGAAGCTCCGCGCCACTTCCGGCAGGCTGCATGACGATCGCTCTGTTCTTGCCGAGCACCCAGAATTTGGACACGCTATCTTCACAGAGTGTTTTAGTGTCGAACGAACCCGTAGATGAATTGTACTCTGCCACCTCAAGCTCGCCGTAAGTGTTTCCGAAGTATACCGTGCCCCCATCCCTGATCGTCCATTCCGAGCTCGATGAATCAGCTCTGGAGGTCACCTTTTGAAGCTCATACTTACTGTCTATCTGATATATGTCTCCGTCATCGGACTGGAAGAAGAAGTCTTTGAAGGAAGAGCAGTTGAACACGTAGATACTTGCTGTTGAATTCGCAAAATAAAGCCCCTCATAGTTTTTCCCCTGGGATTCAATGGTGTTTACGGGAGCCCATACGAATCCCTTGATCCTTATCTCTTCGCCTCCGTCCTCAAAGAGCCTGGCATCTCCGTGATAATCACATACCAGGGCGGACGACAGATCCTTGTTGAAGATGATCATGTTCGCGTTGTTCGAAGCGCACAGGGGCTCTCTGGTAGACTCATCGATACCGCTCTGACGGTTGAGCTTCTGCGTCTTCTCAGACACAAGATAAACGTACTTGAGGCCGTTCGATACAGCCACAACCTTCATGCCCTTGCCCTGTTTGTTGATCTCCTTGCCGTCAAAAAGACAAGTCACGGATTCACCGTCTTCAGTGTAGGTCATGCCGACGCTTCCCCCGTCGGGGCTGATGCAGATATTGTCAACATATGAAACGTCACTTGCCAGAACAGTCTTCGAAGAACCCGTCCAGTGTATTATCTCTTCATCGAGGAAGTACACCACTGCCGATCCGTCAAATGACGGCACCATGTAATTCACGCTGCCGCCTCCGTCTATTCTGGTCGCGACGCCGTCATACAGGTACAGATCTCCGTCTTTTGTCGAAAAGAAAGCCTTTTTCCCGTCTGCGGTGACACAAACCCTGTTTATGTCCGGCTTGGGCTTGCTGAACTGACCGTCCGCGCCGACGATGAAGTAGGAGTCGTCTTCGCTGTCATAAAAGAACGATATCTCCCGTTTGTAAAAATCGCTTCCCGAACCCTTGCCGAGGAATATGACAAGCAGTATGACAACGGCAGCTATCAGCACCGGTCCGCCTATGATGGGGATCAGGAGCTTCTTGTTGAAGGGCTTCTTCGCCCCGGGCTGAACGTACCCTGCATTTCCATAGCCTTGAACTCCGGGAACGCCCTGTCCGTAAACCTGGCCTTGAGGCGGCTGTCCTCCCTGAGGGTTATAACCTCCGCCATAAGCTCCCTGAGGTGCAGGTCCGCCCTGCGCATACTGACCGTACTGACCCTGAGCATAACCTGTGGGCCGCGTGGGCGCAGGACCTGCGACAGGCTGTCTTGAAGCGGGAGCCACGTAATTCTGGCCGGGCATCTGTCCCGGCGCAGGACCCGGCTGCGCTCCCATAGGGCCTGCAGGATTCCCGCCTCCTGCGGGAGGTGTTAGATTTGCGATGGACTGGCCGCATTTTTCACAGAACAGCGCGCCGTCTTCCACCGGTGAACCACATTTGGGGCAAAAAAGACTCATATTCTCTACCTTACCGCAGGCTGGGCTCATCGGTGACGTCGCCTGCTCTGCGCAGACCTTTTGGCCCGCACTGCGTCACCGACGAAAGCTTGACTGTGTCCTGTCAGGCTTTACAACTCTTGTATGTGATCCACTTTGACACGCCTTCGGCGAGCCTCGTGAGACCATCCTCAACATAGCTTCTCGGACAGGCGACATTCATCCTGAGGAAAGTCCTTCCGGCCTCCCCGTACTGAACACCGTCCGATAGGAACAGCTTCGCCTCCCTGCGGAGGAATTGTGAGAATTCCCTGCTGTCGCTGCAGATCTTGCCGCAGTCAAGCCACAGGAGGTATGTAGCTTCCGAGGGCACAACATGGATCTGTGGGATCTCCGCTGCGATCCTCTCCCTCACAAGCTTCTTGTTTTCCGAGACGTACTCTCTCATCTCGTCCAGCCAGTCGCCCGACTCACCGAAAGCTCCTATGACCGCGTCAACCGCAAATGCGTTGGCCTCGGCGACCTCACCGTCCCATATGGCGCGCTTCATCCTGTTCCTGATCAAAGGGTCCGGGACCATCACCGCTGCGGTCTGGATCCCTGCGAGGTTGAAGCATTTAGTGGGTGTGATCGCTGTCACGTTGTTCCTTGCACAGGCAGGGGACACAGAAGCGAAGGGAACGTAGTCCTTGCCGGGCTCCGTAATATCGCAGTGTATCTCGTCCGATACCACGAGCACTCCGTACTTCTCGCACAGCTCACCGACCTTTGCGAGCGTCTCCCTCTCCCATATCTTCCCCACCGGATTATGGGGGTTGCACAGGAGCATCATGGTGACCAGCGGATCTTTAAGCTTCTCCTCAAGGTCCTCAAGATCCATCTCGTATGCGCCGTCCCTGTAACGGAGCGGCGATTCGACGAGCCTTCGCCCGTTGTTTACCACGATGTTGAAGAACACGTTGTATACGGGAGACTGGATGAGAACCTTCTCTCCCTCGGTCGTGAACTTCTTGATAGCCATGGCAAGCGCCGGTATGACACCCGTGCAGTACACGAGCGATTCTCTCTCTATCTCAAGGCCATGGCGGCGCTTCCACCAGTTCATATAGGCCTCCGCCCACTCACCCGGTATATCCGTATAACCGAACACCCCGTTGTCGAGCCTCTTTTGAAGTCTCTCCATGATCTTCGGGGCAGTCTTAAAATCCATATCCGCGACCCACATGGGAAGCTCCCCGTCGGGGATGTTCCATTTGACAGAGTATGTGGAGCGGCGTTCGACCTTTGCGTCAAAATCGTATTTCATATGACCTCTCTTACGAAAAACCCTTTGCTTTCAGACTACAGCATCCCAAGGAAATATGTGATCAGGTTGTGCCCGTACAGGAACATCAGTATCTTGCTCTCCCCGATCATCTTCAGGACAGACATGCCAAATGTCGTCTGTGCCATCGCTGCGACCAGCACGAACATGAGCCAGATGACCACGAGTCCCTCCAGGATGCCTGCCGCGCAGCCAAGGACCCTGTTAAAAAAGTTGATCACCGGGAGCTTCGCAACGACGTTTAAGAGATGGCAGATCAGCCAGAGCAGGAGCGATACGATCACGAAGGTCACGATGAAGGCCAGCGCCTTGACGATCAGGCCTGCTATGTACACGCTCGTATAATGCTTGATGTCTTGCTCCTCTGCCTGAAGTGCCTTGTATGCCTCGTCGCTGTTGTTATCGGAGAGGTTTTCCTCGACTTTCTCGGTTATGGTCGTCATGATGGTCTCGTTGTTCCTCATCATGTTTGCGACCATGGGGCTCAGCCATATCGTGAGGATGATCGCCACGATAGTCGAACCCAGTGCAAAAACCGTCTTTACAAATCCGTTCTTTATGCCCATCAGGGCGCCGAGCACTACAAGTATCAGCGCTACGATAACTGCTATGTTCATGATTATCTAAAAAAACCTTTCAATACAGTTCTATGTACCGGACTCTGCTGTCCTCGAACAGCACGACCCTTCTGTCGGTCACGGGAAAGATCTGCCTGATCCCCTGCGTGTCAGAACCCGTATACTTGAGCACGCCGTTTAGGGAATACACTTTGAAGAAAGCGGGCCCGTACACAAAGACACTGCCGTCTCTCCCCGCGACACCCGCGTAGTCGCCGTCGAGCTCGAAGCTTCCCCTCCTGCTTCCCGAGAGGTTGTATATCTCAACGTCGTACGTCCCCGGGACGTCCTTTGCGGATCCTTCTTCTTCCGATCCGTCTTCCCCGGAAGAGTCCTCCTCCTTAGATGTCCCTTCGTCAGGTTCCAGAACGAATCCTATCGCCTCCGACCCGTCGAAGAAGATGCTCTTTATCCTGCCCTCGGGGCCGATCATGGCCGAAAGCTCGGGGATCTCGCGGAATGAAAAGACTTCGGCCTCGTTCTGCCTGAGGACTGCGACCTTGTCGTTGTCCAAAAACTCAACGCGGGGCACTATGTCCCCATCATACGAGAAAGTCCCGACGATCTTGTCGACGTATGACTGCCCGACACCTCCGAAATTGTAGAAGGTCACCCAGGAGACCGTGTTTCCGCCTTCAACGTTCACATAGGAAGTCACAAGCTTGCGCCCGTCCGGCGAGAGCGATATATCCAGAGGAAACCCGCTGCCCCTCGCTGTCGTCATGATGTCAAGGAGCATAGTCCCGCTCTTGTCATAG
>JAGDDC010000160.1 GCA_017958245.1 Lachnospiraceae bacterium | reverse complement strand
TGCACCAAAAGCCTCGAGCTTTAGTTCTAACGCGGAATCAGTTATTCGGTTGCGATATATCTTTTCTGTATTATCCATATGTTATTCACCTCAAGGATGATTATACTTCATTTAACATATATGTGCAATCCTGTTTTACATTTATGAGGTTGAGCACCTTACATATATGCGATATAATGTTTTACAGATTTGTGGCGGCAATTTAAGGGATTGTCTCGAGAGGGCAGTCAAAAAGGGGGCAAAAAAGGTAAACAAAAGGCAAGCTACATTGACCGCACCTGCCAAATATGGTAGAATTGCAATTGAAAAACTAACTCAAAAAGGAGGATTACTTATGTCAACACCTCATAACTCTGCAAACAAAGGAGACATCGCAAAAACCGTTCTCATGCCCGGTGATCCGCTCAGAGCGAAGTTCATCGCAGAGACCTATCTCGAGGGCGCTGTGCGCTTCAACGAGGTCAGGAACATGTTCGGCTACACCGGTACCTACAAGGGAAAGAAGGTGTCCGTCATGGGAGGCGGCATGGGTATGCCCTCCGTAGGTATCTATACATATGAGCTCTTCAACTTCTACGATGTGGACAACATCATCCGCATCGGTTCCGCGGGCGCGCTCGCTGACGAGCTTCAGCTCAAGGATCTCGTGATCGCCATGTCTGCTTCCACGGATTCAAACTACGCTTACCAGTTCGCTCTTCCCGGCACCATCGCTCCTACTGCGAGCTTCAAGCTCTTCAAGAAGGCGGTTGACACAGCCGACAGGATGGGCATCAAGTATATGGCAGGCAACGTGCTCTCATCGGACGTCTTCTACAACGACGACGATGGAGTGAACGCAAAATGGAAGAAGATGGGTGTTCTCTGCGCCGAGATGGAGGCAGCCGCTCTCTATCTCAACGCTGCAAGAGCAGGAAAGGACGCGCTCTGCCTTCTCTCCATCTCAGACAAGATAGGCTGCGACGAGAAGCTCACGGCCGAGGAGAGACAGACATCCTTCAGGAACATGATGGAAGTGGCTCTCGAGCTCGCATAATCCCTGCTGAAGGAGCTTTAGACATACGTTTCACGACTTTAAAAGCCCGGGAACCGACCGTTCCCGGGCTTTCTTTAACGTCCAATATCAATTCAGGCTGATCCAGATTGCGGGACGAACCCCTGCCGCAGCAATATGAGCGCCCTGCTCAGGGTCGGCACAGCCTTGGCGGGCTTGGTAGCCGCCTGTTCCCCGCGTGCGGTGAACAGGCCCTTATTTAACGGAAATTGATCCAGACGTATTCACTCTTCTCGCCATTCTCGCCTTTTTGCAGACTCAGCGATACTTCATGGCTCACTCCCGATGTCTTTTCAAAGACAAGCCTGTCAAAGGTTACGCTTGTATCATTCAGAGAATACTGCTGTATGTTATGACTTCCGTCTGCATAATAGTCGTATATAGTGATGCTTGTGATCTTCCAGCCCTTCTTTGCCTTGGCAGTCACTTTTGCGTTCTTTTGAGTTGATGCGAGCTTTAAGTTTTCGACATAATTGTACTTCTTGAGCTTGGAAGCTATGTTCTTTCCGCTGTTGACTCCCGAAATAGTGAGTTTGGACAGAGGATTTACATAATTACTCGAGGCATCTCCGCTGCCCTTTTTCACGGTGACCTTTGTCGTATACTTCTTTGAGCCTATCTTGTAAGAGAACTTCGCAGTGCCGAAGCCCTTCACTTCATAATATATTTCCGCATAGCCTTTCCCCTCCCAGGTTACATCGGTCGAGTATACACTGTCATATACGTTGTAGAGGGCTGCTACGGAAGTGTTGGACGATTTGATCGAAGCAGCATCGATCTGTGTGCCTTTCGGTATGTCGGAGATTCTAAAAGAAGCGATGTTGCCCACCGCTCCCGTGAAGGTTACCGACTTCGGAACCTCCATGTCCGCGGCTTTAGCGCTGACCGGGTTTGCAGAGAGCACGATTGAAAACACAAGAAGCGCCGAAAGAAGTGCACTTAAAACCTTTTTATATCTTTTCATGCTGAATACCTCCAAAAATCTTAGTGTTGAAAACTTTTACCAAGGCTTGAGTTCATAGGACACTTCAAGCTTCCCGCCATCCTTGTTTACGAGGGTGACGCTGAGAGACCGGGCTTTTTCGTCCATCCTGTACAGTGAAAAGTCCTGCGCACCCTTGTACGACTTGCCCGTGCTCTTGTAAAAGTTCTCGCTCATGCTGTCTTCGAAGTAAAGGTATACCTCGGTGATAGACCAGCCCGAGGCAGGTTCGATATGGAGGACGGGATCCTTTGCTTCCGCAACCGTAAAGAGGCTGTCGTTTTTCATCGTCTCCTCGTTCCATTCTCCGTATACACTTGCCTGTTTTGCAGTGAGGGATGAGAAATCCTTTCCGTCATTCACTCCCGTAAGGGTGATCTTCTTTATGGGGTTTTCATACTTCTTTATGACAAGCTTTGTAGTCTTTTCCGTTTTTCCAACTTTATATTTTATGTCGACGGTTCCCTCTTTCGACGCCTGACAGCTGATCCTGCAGTAGCTGTCCTTTGCTCTGTCGTTGCTCGCATAGTACTTTGCGTACAATCTCTCTATCGTGGCGATCTTTTTGTTGGAGCTCTTCACGGAAGATATCTTGATCTGCTCCGATATCTTCATGCCTCTGACTTCAAAGCTGACACTGGTAGTATCATACTCTCCGGAGCCCCGAAGATATGTCACCACCTTTGCAGGTGCCTCCACAGCAGCCATAGCGACAGCAGGCCTCATACAAGTGAGTACCAATGCCGTCATGATCGCCATAGCGATCGCGATCCTTGTTCGTTTCATATCTTTACCTCCTTTCTGCCTCGATCCCCGGGGCAGACAACAATAGTGCTTATTATGCTACACCATAACAAGCACTATTGAAATGCCTTATATTATGTTTTAGTGTGACGAGATTATGATAGCGTCAGGGTCACTTTTCTTCCTCGACCTCGATCTTTTTGATCTCCTTGGTCCTGATCTCCTCACAGATGTCGCGTATGAACTCGTCAAGGTTCTTTGCACCCTCATCACCCTTGAAACGGCTGCGGACGGAGACGAGTCCTTCCTCCTGCTCCTTCTGGCCTACAACGAGCATGTAGGGTAGTCTGTCAAGCCTCGACTCCCTGATCTTGAAGCCGATCTTCTCGGAGCGGTTGTCGACCGTGCAGAGGATCTTGTTCTCCTTGAGCTTCTTTGCGACTGCTTCAGCGTAATCCGCGTATCTGTCGGATATAGGGAGCACTCTCACCTGCTCGGGGCACAGCCATGTCGGGAACTGTCCCGAATAATGCTCGATGAGCAATGCAAGCGTCCTATCATAGCATCCCATCGATGTCCTGTGGATGATCCACGGAACAGCCTTGTTGCCGTTCTCGTCGATGTAGTACATTCCGAACTTCTTTGCGCTGTCACAGT